>QEUR01000171.1 GCA_003577095.1 Acidobacteriota bacterium | reverse complement strand
CGGTCCCCGGCGACCTCGCCCGCACCGTCACGACCGTGCTCGTGGCCGGGCTGCTCGCGCGGTTGCCGCTGCCCGCGTCGTCCAGCCTCCTCGAGCGGGCCGAGGCCCCGGGCGCACACCCCTCCACCGTGGCGCTGCTCCTGCTCGCCGTGGCGGTGCTCGCCGTCCTCGCGCCGGTGCTGGGGCGGGCGGTCGTCCAGGCGGTGCGCGAGTCCAGCCCCGTCCACGTCCAGGTCGGCGAACACCTGGAGCGGCACGGCGCGCTGGTGCTGGCCACCGCGTCGACGGCAGCGGTCATGGCGCTGTCCGTGCGCGTGCTCGGCCCGGCGTCCTTCGTCCTCTTCCTGGTGCCCATGGCCTTGCTCCAGCCGGCGGTGATTCGCCAGCGCCGGATCCGCGAGGCCCAGCGCCAGACGATCATCGCCCTGTCGAGGCTCACCGACCAGGCGGGGCTCACCACGCCCGGGCACGCGATCCGGGTCGCCCGCACCGCGGTCCCGGTGGCGCGGGAGGTTGGCGTCGAGGACGCCGACCTGCCCGACGTCGAGGCGGCCGCGCTCCTGCACGACATCGGCCAGGTCGGGCTGACCCGGCCCATCCCGGGCGGGGCGACCGTCGAGGTGTCCGCCCGCGACCAGCGTCGGGTGGCGGCCACCGGCGCGGCGATCCTGGCCCGCACCGCGGACCTGTCCCGGCTGGCCTCCACCGTGGCCGACGTCGGGATCCCCCAGCACTGGGCCGAGCAGCGCGGGGACGTCCCCGTCGCCTCGCGGGTCGTGCGGGTGGTCTCCGCCTTCGACGACCTCACCGGGGCCGGCACCCGTCTCGGTGGCGGCCACGGCCCGGTGGAGGCTCTCGAGCGCATCCTGCGCTCGACCCCGCACGAGTACGACCCCCAGGTCGTCGACGCCCTCGTCCGGCACCTGGAGCGCCGGGGGCTGCTCGCCGCCCGCGAGGCGGCGCGCCTGCGCGCGACGGCCACCACGCCCGACCGCACGCACGCCGCGTCGTAGCCTGGGGGCGTGCTCCTCGCGATCGACACCTCGACGACGGCCATCGGTGCTGCCGTGCACGACGGGACCCGTGTCCTGGCCTCGTTCACCCAGGAGGACGCCCGGCGGCACGGCGAGCTGCTGGCACCGGCCATCGTGCGCACCCTGCAGGACGCCGGCGTCGACCGGACCGCGCTGACGGCGGTCGTCTGCGGCGTCGGGCCCGGTCCGTTCACCGGACTGCGGGTCGGGGTGGTCACCGCCCTGGTGCTGGCCCACGGCCTCGGTCTGCCGGCCCCCGACGGCGTGTGCTCTCTCGACGCGCTGGCCCACGACCTGGTCGGCCGGCACGAGGGACGGGTGCTGGTCGCCACCGACGCGCGGCGCAAGGAGGTCTACTGGGCCGTCTACGACGTGCGGGCCGGCGGTGCCCACCGGCTCGAAGGGCCGGGCGTCTCCCGGGCCGCGGAGCTGCCCGCCGAGGTCCGGGCGCTGCCCGTGGTGGGCCGGGGGACCGAGCTCTACCCGGACGCCCTGCCGCACCGCGTGCCCGACGCGCCGCGGGACGTCGACCCCGCGGCGCTGGCCGACCTGGCCGTGGCCCTGCGCGGGGGTCGTCACCCCGACTCGGACACGGGCCTGCTCGACCCCGAGCCGCTCTACCTGCGACGTCCGGACGCCGTCGCCGCGCCTGGCACGCGGATGACCACCTCCCCCGGCGGCACCGGGACGGCGTCGTGACGGTGCGCGAGGCGACCTGGCGCGACCTGGCCGCGATGGCCCGACTGGAGCAGCGCTGCTTCCCGCACGACGCCTGGTCGGAGGAGACCTTCTGGGCCGAGCTGGCACAACGCCCTCGGCGCTCCTACTGGGTGGCCGTGGACGACGCGCGCGACGGCGGGGAGGTGGTGGGCTACGCCGGCCTGGACGTGGCCGGTGACCTGGCCGACGTCATGACGGTGGCCGTCGACCCGCGGCGGCGCGGCTCCGGCCTGGGGACCCGGCTGCTGGAGACGATGCACGGGCGCGCGGAGGGCGCCGGCGCACGCGCCGTGCTGCTCGAGGTGCGCGCCGACAACCACGGCGCCCGCTCGCTCTACGCCGGCCTCGGCTACCAGGTGGTGCGCGTCCGCCCCGGTTACTACCGCTCCACCGGCAGCGCCCCGCCGGTGGACGCCCTCGTCATGCGCAAGGAGCTGGTCGGACCGTGAACGAACCGCTGGTGCTGGGTATCGAGACCAGCTGCGACGAGACCGGCGTGGGCCTGGTCCGCGGCCAGACGCTGCTCGTCGACGCCGTCGCCAGCAGCGTCGAGGAGCACGCGCGCTTCGGCGGGGTCGTGCCCGAGGTCGCCAGCCGTGCCCACCTGGAGGCCATGGTCCCCACGATCGAGCGCGCCTGCACAGAGGCGGGGGTGCGGCTGTCCGACGTGGACGCTGTCGCGGTCACCTCCGGCCCCGGCCTCGCCGGTGCCCTCCTGGTGGGGGTGGCCGCCGCCAAGGCCCTGGCCGTGGCGCTGGACCGGCCGATCTACGGGGTGAACCACCTGGCTGCGCACGTGGCCGTCGACGTCGTCGAGCACGGTCCGCTCCCCGAGCCGACGATGGGCCTGCTCGTCAGCGGCGGGCACTCCAACCTCCTCCTCCTGCCCGACGTCACCCACGACATCCGTTCCCTCGGCGCGACGATCGACGACGCGGCCGGGGAGGCCTTCGACAAGGTCGCGCGGCTGCTCGGGCTGCCCTTCCCGGGCGGGCCGCACATCGACCGCGCGGCCCGCGAGGGCGGCCAGGTCGTCATCGACTTCCCGCGCGGGCTCACCTCCGGGCGCGACCTGGAGCGGCACCGCTTCGACTACTCCTTCTCCGGGCTGAAGACCGCGGTGGCCCGCTGGGTGCAGGCCCGCCGGGACAGCGGCGAACCGGTGCCGGTCGCCGACGTGGCCGCCTCCTTCCAGGAGGCCGTCGTCGACGTCCTCACCCGCAAGGCGGTCATGGCCTGCCGCGAGCACGGGGTGGAGGACCTGCTCATCGGTGGCGGTGTCGCGGCCAACACGCGGCTGCGGTCGCTGGCCCAGGAGCGCTGCGACGCCGCGGGCATCCGGCTGCGCGTGCCGCGGCCGGGGCTGTGCACGGACAACGGTGCCATGGTCGCGGCCCTCGGGGCCGAGATGGTGCTCAAGGGGCGGGACGCCTCGCGCCTGGACCTGCCGGCCGACTCCTCCCAGCCGGTCTCCCAGGTCAGCGCGTAGCCGGCAGCGGTCGGACCACGAGCGCAGACGGCGTCCCGCCGACCCGGGTGAGCACGAGGGTGGCGGCGGGCGCGCCGCGTCCGCCCCTGAGCCGAAGCTCGGAGCGGAACCGCTCCGGGTCGGTCGGCACGCCCCGCTTCTTGACCGTCACCGTCCCGTAGCCGCGCTCCCGCAGCCAGCCCCTCACCGGGCGGGCGTGCAGGGGCAGCACCTCCTCGACCTCGAACCACCGCGCCCAGGGCAGGTCGACGACCGCCGGTGCCACCACATACCCGGTCCCGGCGTCGAGCTCGCGTCCCCCGACCGCGGCGGAGAGGCTGGCGGTGAGCCCGGCCGCGAGCACTGCGCGGTCGGGCTCGGCCAGGAACGGCGGGGGATCCTCCCCGGGGCCGAGCGGGGGCGGCGGGTCGGCGACGGGGCGCACCGTGAGCCAGTCGGCACCCTCCGGGGTCGAGGCGCCCACCACCGCGCTCACGCCGGGGTCGCGCACCGCGGCGCCCCACCAGACCACGCACTCGACCGCGTCGCCGTCGATCCCCACCCACTCGGCCTCGGTCCCCTCGGGCAGGTCCGTGGCGCGGAAGCCCGGGGAGAGCTTGGCCCCGGTGGCCCGGGCCCGCGCAGCCACCTGCTGCACGTGCGCCCAGGACGGCGACAGGTCGGCGAGGCGGAACAGCCTGCGGGTGCGTCCGCGGGCGTCGGCGACGCCGGGGGTGCGGCGGGCCGGGTCGAGCCAGGCCCCGTCACCTGGGTCGGGGGAGACCTCCGTCGCGTCGGCGACCAGCACCCGGGCGCCCGGGTATGCAGCAAGGTTGTGGACGGCTGCCGCCGCCACCTCCTCGTCGCGCTCGACGGCGGTCACCGCCAGACCCGCCTGCGCCATCGCCAGCGCGTCGAGGCCCAGGCCGCAGCCCAGGTCCCACACGTGCTCGACGCCGGCGTCGACGAAGCGGGCGGCGTGCCGGCGCGCGACCGCGGGCCGGGTGGCCTGCTCCAGCCCCTCCGCGGTGTGCAGCAGCCGGTCCGCGAGAGGACCCAGCCGGCCGCGGGCGCGCGATCTCAGGCGTGACTGGGTGAGGGCGGCGGCCGCGAGGGCCGGGTCCGTCCCCGCCTCGCGCAGGCGGCGGGTCAGGGCGATCACGTCCTCCTCGGCGTAGTCCGGCAGCGACGCCAGGAGGGCCTCGCCCTCCGGCGTGTGCAGCCGACGGAGCAGGTCCGCCGCCGTGGCGGCGCCCGCCGGGTCCTCGGTGGTCACCGGTCCATTGTGGCGGCAGCTAGATTGGTGCCGTGCCCGACCCCGTCCTCGCCCCCCACGCCCGAGACTGGCTCCGCAGGGCGCGCCGCGTCGCGGTCCGCACGGTCGCCTGGGGCGTCGCCGCCCAGCTCTCGCTCGCCGCCGCGGTCGTCGCCGCCGACTCCCTGCGCAAGCGCCGCGACGGGACCGCGCCCGCGGACGAGCCGGTCGAGGTGCCGGTGCGCGAGGACCGGGTCACGACCTACACCTACGGCCGGGCCCTCTACGACGACATGCTCGCGGCGATCGACTCCGCCGAGGACTTCGTCTACCTGGCCTCCTACATCTGGAAGGGCGACGAGGTCGGCCAGGAGTTCAAGGACGCCGTCTCCCGCGCCGCGGACCGCGGCGTGCTCGTGTGCGTGGTCTTCGACGGCTTCGCCAACCTGGTGGTGCCGCGCTCGTTCACCACCTTCCCCGACGACGTGCACGTTCTGCGCTTCCCGACGATCCGGCCCGGCCTGCCGCTGATGGACCTGCGCCGCACCGGCAGGGACCACCGCAAGATCCTCGTCGTCGACGGGCGGGTGGGCTTCGTCGGCGGCTACAACATCGGCTCGCTCTACGCCACGTCATGGCGGGACACGCACCTGCGCATCGAGGGCCCCGGCGTCTGGGAGCTGCAGAACGCCTTCGCCGACTTCTGGAACCGGCACCGCAACAAGGGGCACCCGGCGCTGGAGGACAGCGGCACGCCCCGGTGGAACACGCCTGTCCTGGCGGCGCGCAACGAGCCGAGCCGGCTGGTCTACCCGGTGCGTTCGCTCTACCTCGAGGCGATCGACCGGGCGATGAAGAACGTCTGGATCACCCAGGGCTACTTCATCCCCGACCAGGAGATCCTGGAGGGGCTGCTCGCGGTGGCGGCCCGGGGCGTGGACGTGCGGGTGATCATGCCCGAGCGCTCCAACCACGTCCTCGCCGACGTGGTGGCGCGCTACTACTGGACCGCGCTGCTGGAGGGCGGGGTGCGGATCTTCCTCTACAAGGACGTCATGGTGCACGCCAAGACCGCCACCGTGGACGGGGCGTGGTCGACCGTCGGCACCGCCAACATCGACCGGCTCTCGCTGCGCGGCAACTACGAGATCAACCTGGAGGTGGTGGACCCCCACCAGGCGGCCACCATGGAGGAGATCTTCCGCCGCGACCTGGAGAGCTGCGAGGAGATCACCCTCGACCGGTGGCGGGGACGGCCCTGGTACTACCGCGTGCTGGAGCGCACGCTGCGGCCCCTGGAGCTCATGCTCTGAGCGGCCCGACCCGCCGGTCGTTGGCACTCGGCTTGACCGAGTGCTAACGAGTGCCTAGATTCGGACTTAGCACTCACGGCACGCAAGTGCCAGCCGCGGACGCGGCCGACCCCCGCGACGGCGGTCGAGCCCGGGGCGAGTGACCGCACCACACGACCATTGTCGGGGCCGGAGGGCCCCGGCTCACGAAAGGGAAGGTAACCGTGTCGGTTTCCATCAAGCCGCTCGAGGACCGCATCGTCGTCCAGGCCGTCGAGGCCGAGCAGACCACCGCCTCCGGTCTCGTGATCCCGGACACCGCCAAGGAGAAGCCCCAGGAGGGCGAGGTCCTGGCCGTCGGCCCGGGCCGCTGGAACGAGGACGGCGACGAGCGCGTCCCCATGGACGTCAAGGTCGGCGACCGCGTCATCTACAGCAAGTACGGCGGCACCGAGATCAAGCACGGCGGCACCGAGTACCTGATCCTGTCGGCGCGCGACGTGCTCGCGATCGTCGGCTGACGCCCGAGCTCACCAACATCTGCGCCAGACGCCCCGCCGCACCCGCCCGAAGGGCGCGGTGAGGCGGGGCGCTCGCGTGCACCACCCCATACCTGAAAGGAGCTGTCCGCCATGGCGAAGCAGCTGGAGTTCAACGACGAGGCCCGCAAGGCGCTCGAGCGCGGTGTCGACGCGCTGGCCAACGCGGTCAAGGTGACGCTGGGCCCCAAGGGCCGCAACGTCGTCCTCGACAAGAAGTGGGGCGCCCCCACCATCACCAACGACGGCGTGACCATCGCCCGCGAGGTCGAGCTGGACGACCCGTACGAGAACCTCGGGGCCCAGCTGGCCAAGGAGGTCGCGACCAAGACCAACGACATCGCCGGTGACGGGACCACCACCGCCACGGTGCTGGCCCAGGCGATGGTCAAGGAGGGCCTGCGCAACGTGGCCGCGGGCGCCTCCCCCGCCGCGCTCAAGCGCGGCATCGACCGCGCCGTGGCAGCCGTGAACGACCGCCTGCTGGCCGACGCCCACGAGCTCGAGGGCCGCGACCACATCGCCCAGGTCGCCAGCCTGTCCGCCCAGGACAAGGAGATCGGCGAGCTCATCGCCGACACACGGGCTACCTCTCGCCCTACTTCGTCTCCGACGCAGAGCGGATGGAGGCCGTGCTCGAGGACGCCCTCGTGCTGCTGCACCAGGGCAAGATCTCGGCCGTGGCCGACCTGCTCCCGCTGCTGGAGAAGGTCGTCGGCGCCAGCAAGCCGCTGCTGATCATCGCCGAGGACATCGAGGGCGAGGCGCTCTCCACGCTGGTCGTCAACAAGATCCGCGGCACCTTCAACGCCGTCGCGGTCAAGGCGCCGGGCTTCGGCGACCGCCGCAAGGCGATGCTGCAGGACATGGCGATCCTCACCGGCGGCCAGGTCGTCGCCGAGGAGGTCGGGCTCAAGCTGGACCAGGTGGGCCTGGAGGTGCTGGGCAGCGCGCGTCGGGTCGTGGCCACCAAGGACTCGACCACGATCGTCGACGGGGGTGGCGACCAGCAGGCCGTGTCGGACCGCGTGGCCCAGCTGCAGGCGGAGGCCGAGGCCACCGACAGCGACTGGGACCGCGAGAAGCTGCAGGAGCGGATCGCCAAGCTGGCCGGCGGCGTGTGCCTCATCAAGGTGGGCGCGCACACCGAGGTCGAGCTGAAGGAGAAGAAGCACCGCATCGAGGACGCCGTGTCGGCCACCCGCGCGGCCATCGAGGAGGGCATCGTCGCCGGCGGCGGCAGCGCCCTGCTGCACGCGTCCGTGGCGGTGGACGAGCTGGACCTGCCGGCGGACGAGGCCGTCGGTGCCCAGATCGTGCGCAAGGCTGCGGCCGAGCCGCTGCGGTGGATCGCCGAGAACGCCGGCCTCCAGGGCTACGTCGCGACCGCCAAGGTTGCCGAGCTCGAGCCCGGCCAGGGTCTGAACGCCGCGACCGGCGAGTACGGCGACCTCGCCGCGCAGGGCGTCCTCGACCCGGTCAAGGTGACCCGGTCGGCGCTGCGCAACGCCGCGTCCATCGCCTCCATGGTGCTGACCACCGAGACCCTCGTGGTGGACAAGCCAGAGGACGACGACGAGGACCACGGCCACAGCCACTGACCCGGCTGCCGCCGCTGGCGTCGCCACGAGGCCCCCGACCGGACGCTCCGGGCGGGGGCCTCGTGCGTCCGGGCGTGCGCCTCGGGAGCGCCGGCGAGACAACGGTCCGGCACCGTTCCGTCCGGGTCGCTCCTGTGTCATGCTGGGGCGGTTGCTCCCCGCGCGGGGCGGCCCAGGGGGGCCGCCGCACACCGCAGCAGGGTCCGCTGGAGGAGGTGGCCGGGTGACGATGTCGCACGCGACCGCGGTCGGCCTGCCGTGCGACCTCGATCCGACCCCGCGGGCGGCCAGGGTCGTCGTCGTCCCGCCGGTGCCGGGTCAGGAGGCCCGGGACGACGCCCGGCGCGACGGGGTCGGGGAGCTGCGCCACTACGTCGCCGCCGCGCGGTCCGGCGACCCGGCCGCCAGGGAGCACCTCCTCGGTGCCGTGCTCGAGGTGGCCCACCGCTACGCCAAGGCTCGCCTCGGGACCTACCCGGCGGCCGCCGAGGTCGCCGCCGACGTCGCCCAGGAGGTCGTCGTCGCGGTGCTGACCGCGCTGCCGGACTTCGACGACCGGGGGGCGCCCTTCGAGGCCTTCATCTACCGCGTGGCCTCCCACAAGGTGGCCGACGCCCAGCGGGCGCACGCGCGCGCGCCGGTCACCGCAGACCACGTCGACTCTCCTCTGTTCGACGCGCACGTCGCCTCCGCGGAGTCGTGCGTCGTCGAGCGGGACGAGGCACGACGCGCCTGGGACCTGCTCGAGACGCTGCCCGACCGGCACCGCGAGGTGCTGGTGCTCCGGGTCGGCGTGGGGCTCAGCGCCCAGGAGACCGCTGACGCGCTGGGCATGACGCCCGGCAGCGTCCGGGTCGCCCAGCATCGCGCACTCGGGGAACTTCGGGCCCGCTGGAAGGGAGCAGACCGGTGAACCTCGGTGGTGTGGCCAGGACCGACAGGGTCCTGGACGAGATCGGCGGGCGGCGCCAGTGCGCCGCCGCGGCGGACGACGAGGTCCTCGCCGCACTGGCGGCGTGGGTCGACCAGATCGACGACGTGCCGGTGGCGAAGCGACGCGGACGTCACCGCGCCGCGCGGTCCGGTGGCCTGCAGCGCATCCTCGGTGGGGGCGCCGTGCTCCTGGCGAGCTTCTCCGGCGCCTCGGTGGCTGCAGCGCTCACCGGAGCCGACGTGCCCGGCCTGAGCAGCTTCGGCCGCGCCGTCGTCGAGCTGGTGCCCGGCGACCAGTTCCTCGCGCAGCAGCCCGAGGAGAGGACGGTCGTCGAGGCCGTCCCGGCCCCTGGCGAGGCCGGGACTCCGGCGCGCCAGGTCGCGGTGCCGGCCGGTGCGACCGGGAGCAGCGGGGCGGACCGGACGGGCGTGGCCGGCCGGGGCACCTCGGCGGCCGAGCCACGGTCCGCCCGCGCCTCCGCCCCCGGCGGTCCCGAGCGGGTGCTGACCGGCGACGAGGGTCCCGCGGTCGTGGTCGACGGTCGTGGGCAGGAGCAGGACGGCGGTGCCACGGATGCCTCGCCCGACGACGCCCCGGTGCAGACCGGTCCGCCGGAGCACGCGATGAAGGACCGGGTGCGGGGGCCGGAGACCGACCCGACGGTTCCTGGCCACGGCGCGCAGGACTCCCTGCCACAGGGCCCCCGCGGGGAGGCGGTGGCTGCCGGGAGCGAGGACCTGCCGGCCGAGGTTCCGGCCGCCCCGGCCGCTCCCGGGCTCGCGCCGCCCGCGGTCGAGGCGCAGACCTCCACGCCCTGAGGACGGACGGCGGGTCCGACGCGGACGGGGAAGGCAACTAGAATCCGCAGCATGCTCCCTGCCGACGACAGCTCTGCCGTGCCTCCCGCCTTCGCGCGCCTGGGACTCACCTACGACGACGTCCTCCTGCTGCCGGGCGACACCGACCTCGCGCCGGCCGACATCGACACCACGAGCCGGCTGACGCGGGAGATCTCGCTGAAGGTGCCGCTGGTGTCCGCGGCGATGGACACCGTCACCGAGGCCCGGATGGCGATCGCCATGGCGCGCCAGGGCGGCATCGGGATCCTGCACCGCAACCTGTCCGTGGAGGACCAGGCCATGCAGGTCGACCTGGTCAAGAGGACCCAGACCGGACGCATCTCCCGGCCGGTGACCATCGGGCCGGACGCCACCCTGGAGGAGCTGGACCAGGTGTGCGGCCAGTACCGCGTCTCCGGGCTGCCGGTGGTCGCCGAGGACGGCCTGCTCCTGGGCATCTGCACCAACCGCGACCTGCGCTTCACCCCGGTCGCCGAGTGGGAGCGCACCCTGGTGCGGGACGTCATGACGCCCACCCCCCTGGTGACCGCGCCGGCAGACGTCACCCGCGAGGAGGCCACCGCCATCCTGCGGGCGCACAAGCGGGAGCGGCTGCCGCTGGTCGACGACGACGGTCGGCTGGTCGGTCTCATCACGGTCAAGGACTTCGTCAAGTCCGAGCAGTTCCCCCTGGCCAGCAAGGACGCCGAGGGGCGCCTGCTCGTCGGCGCGGCGATCGGCTACTTCGGCGACGCGTGGGAGCGTGCGACGACGCTGGTCGAGGCCGGCGTGGACGTGCTCGTGGCCGACACCGCACACGGCCACGTGCGGATGCTCATCGACATGGTCAAGCGGCTCAAGTCCGACCCCGCGACCCGGCACGTGCAGGTGATCGGGGGCAACGTGGCGACGGCTGCCGGGGCGCTGGCCTTCGCCGAGGCCGGCGCGGACGCGGTCAAGGTCGGCGTCGGGCCGGGCGCCATCTGCACGACGCGGATCGTCACCGGTGTCGGCGTCCCGCAGCTCACCGCGGTGCACGAGGCCGCGCAGGCGGTACGGGCGCTCGGCCTGCCGGTCGTCGCCGACGGGGGTATGAAGTTCTCCGGCGACATCGCCAAGGCGCTGGTCGCCGGTGCGGAGTCGGTGATGATGGGCTCGATGCTGGCCGGCTGCGAGGAGACCCCCGGCGAGCTCATCTTCGTCAACGGCAAGCAGTACAAGAGCTACCGCGGCATGGGGTCGCTGGGCGCCATGAGCTCGCGCGGCAAGAAGTCCTTCTCCAAGGACCGCTACTTCCAGGCCGAGGTCGTCAGCGACGACCAGCTGGTGCCCGAGGGTGTCGAGGGCAAGGTGGCCTACCGCGGTGCGGCCAGCGCCGTCGTGCACCAGATGACCGGCGGGCTGCGTCAGGCGATGTTCTACGTCGGGGCCCGCAGCGTGCCCGAGCTGCAGGAGAAGGGGCGCTTCGTGCGCATCACGCAGGCGAGCCTGCAGGAGTCGCACGCCCACGACATCGAGATGACCGCGGAGGCACCCAACTACAGCCGGTAGGGCTGACCCGGCGGGGCGTCGGCCCGGCTCCCGGGGGCGTCGTCAGGCGAACTGCCAGGAGCGCTTGGACAGCCCGTACCAGAACCCCTCGACGACGCTGGTGCTGCTCAGGTCGCCGCCCGCGTCCGCCGCGCCGAGCGCGAGGTAGAGCGGGGCCCAGTGCTCGGTGCGGGGGTGGGCCACGCGCGCGGCGGGTGCCCGGTTCTCGAAGTCCAGGACGGCGTCGACGTCCCGCCGCTGGAGCGCCTCGGCGGCCCAGTGGTCGAACTCGGCGGAGGCGGTGGGCGGCGTGACGTCCGCGCCGGCGGCCGGGTCGAACCAGGCCAGGTTGTGCGTCGTGAAGCCGGAGCCCACGATGAGCGTGCCCTCGTCGCGCAGGGGAGCCAGCCGACGCCCCAGGTCGAACAGCTGCCGCGGGTCCAGCGTCGGCAGCGACAGCTGGAGCACGGGCACGTCGGCCTCCGGGAACATCTCCACCAGCGGCACGTAGGCGCCGTGGTCCAGCCCCCGCGTCTCGTCCCGGCGGAGGCCCCCGTCCACGTGGGACCCCACGAGCTGCTCCACCTGGTCGCCGAGCCCGGGCGCGAGCGGTGCGTCGTAGGTGACGGTGTAGTACTTCTGCGGGAAGCCCCAGAAGTCGTAGACCAGCGGCTGGCTGGTCCGCGTGGCGGAGACGGACAGCGGGGCGTTCTCCCAGTGCGCCGAGACCATGAGGATGTTGCGCGGCCGCGGCAGGGTGGCCGACCAGTCCGCCAGCTCCCGGGTCCAGCGGGCGTCGTCGGCGAGCGGCGGCGCGCCGTGCGAGAGGTAGAGGACGGGCATCCTGGCGGTGGCGGCATCCATGAGTCGATGGTAAGTGACGCATCATCTACTGGCAAGGGTGGCGGGGCGGGCCGCCCGCGGAGTGTGCGGCTCGGACCTGGCGCCGCGGGTAGGTAGCCTGTGCGGGTGAACGAGATCGAGATCGGACGCGGGAAGCGGGGCCGCCGCGCCTACACCTTCGACGACATCGCGGTCGTGCCCTCCCGGCGCACGCGCGATCCCGAGGACGTCTCGATCTCCTGGCAGATCGACGCCTACCACTTCGAGCTCCCGGTGATCGCCGCCCCGATGGACTCGGTCGTCTCGCCGGAGACGGCGATCGCGATGGGCCGCCTGGGCGGCCTGGGCGTGCTCGACCTGGAAGGTCTGTGGACCCGCTACGAGGACCCGGGGCCCGCGCTCGCGGAGATCGCCGAGCTGCCGCCGGAGCGGACCACGGCCAGGATGCGCGAGCTGTACGCCGCCCCCGTGCGGCCCGAGCTCATCACCGAGCGGCTCCGGCAGGTCCGGGAGGCCGGGGTGACCGTGGCCGGTGCCCTCTCCCCGCAGCGCACGCAGCAGCTGTGGAAGGTGGTCGTCGAGGCGGGCGTCGACCTCTTCGTCATCCGCGGCACCACGGTCTCGGCGGAGCACGTGTCGAGCACCGCCGAGCCGCTCAACCTCAAGCGCTTCATCTACGAGCTCGACGTGCCGGTGATCGTCGGCGGGGCCGGCACCTACACCGCGGCGCTGCACCTGATGCGCACCGGGGCGGCCGGTGTCCTCGTCGGCTTCGGCGGCGGCTCGGCCCACCGCACCCGCACGACCCTGGGGATCCACACGCCCGCCGCGACCGCGGTCGCGGACGTGGCCGCGGCCCGGCGCGACTACCTCGACGAGTCCGGCGGGCGCTACGTGCACGTGATCGCCGACGGCGGCACGAGCACCTCGGGAGACATCGTCAAGGCCGTCGCCTGCGGCGCGGACGCGGTGATGCTGGGCGCGGCGCTGGCGCGCGCCACCGAGGCTCCGGGCCGGGGCTTCCACTGGGGGAGCGAGGCGCACCACCCCGAGCTGCCCCGCGGGCGGCGCGTCGACGTGGGCAC
>QEUR01000170.1 GCA_003577095.1 Acidobacteriota bacterium | reverse complement strand
GTCCCTGGCGCCGCCTTCGCGACCGAGCCGGCCGAGCGCGGCCCGCTCGTGCTGCGCAGCGTGCGCGTGCACAAGGGGATCTACCTGCTGGGGTTCGAGGGGCACGCGGACCGGAACGCCGCCGAGGCGCTGCGCGGCACCCGGCTGCTCGTCACCGACGCGGACGACGCGGGCGAGGAGGACGACGCCTGGCGCGAGGAGGACCTGCTCGGTCTGCAGGTCGTGCTGCCCGACGGGACGCCGGTGGGCGAGGTGAGCGCGCTGCACGTGCGGGAGGTGCAGGACCTGCTCGAGGTGCGCCTGCCCGACGGTCGCGAGGTGCTCGTGCCGTTCGTGGAGGAGATCGTCCCCGAGGTCGACGAGGGATCCGGCCGCGTCGTCATCGACCCGCCTGCCGGCCTGCTGGAGCTGGGGGAGCAGGCATGACCCTTCCTGAGTCAACCTCAGGCTGCGTGGAGCAGTCGTTCGGCTCCGCCGTGGTGGGCGGGGTCGTAGGTGGTTCCGTCGTGCCAGCAGCGCCAGATGACGCGGATCCAGGCGCGGGCCAGGACTCGGACTGCGTGGGGGTGGTCCTTGCCGCTGGCGCGGGCGTTGTTGTAGATGTGGGCGGCCCAGGGACTTTCGTGGCGGCTGTTGTCGGCGAAGGTCGTGATGGCGCGGCGGAAGCGTTTGTTGCAGGCCCAGCGGAAGTGGACGGCGCGCTTCTTGCCCGATTCCTTGGTGACGGGCGTGACGCCGGCGAGGGCGGCGACGGAGTCGGGGGATCCGTAGGCTTGCCGTACATCGCCCCACTCGGCGAGCACCTGGGCGGCGTTGATCCGACCCGACCTTGGCAGCGACGTGAAGATCGGGCCGTCCGGGTGCTCCCCGAGGTGGGCGACCACGGAGCGGTCCAGGCTCTTGCCTGCGTCGTTGAGCGCCTCCAGGACGGTGACCAGCGCGAGGACGGCGTCGTGGACGGCCTCGGTCAGGACCGGGTCGGTGTCGCCGGGCGGGGCGCTGCGCAGCCGGGTCAGCAGCTCCTGGGCGGGGCGTCTGCCGGAGTAGCCGTGCTTGACCAGGAAGGCGGCCAGGCGCTTCTCGCCCAGGTGGGCGGCGGCTTTCGCGGTGGGGTAGCGACGCAGGAACGCCAGGCCGATCGGGGACTCGATGTCGGCGAGGATCGCCTTGGCGCCGGGCCAGAAGGCGTCCAGCAGAGCCGCCAGCTGGTTGGTGGCGGCCACGCGCATGTCGACGACGTCGTCCCGGGTGCGGACCACGGTGCGCAGTGCCATGGTCTGGGCCGAGTAGGGCGGTACGGGGCGCAGGTGGTGGTTGCGCAGCCGCAGGTACTCCGCGATGACTGCGGCGTCCCCGGCGTCGGACTTTGCCCCGGAGAGCACCTCACCGTCCCGCCAGGTCTTGATCGCGTTGGGGCTGACCGGCACCACGGGGTGGCCAGCCTCCAGCAGCAGGTCGACCAGTCGGCCGTTGGGGCGTTCGATGCCGACCTGCACGGCGCCGGGGTCCCCGTGCTTGGCCAGCCGGCGGATCAGCGAGGCGATCCCCTCGGCGGTGTGCTCGATCGTGAACGCCTGCAGCTGGCGGCCGGTGTGGTCCAGCACGCACACTGCGTGGATCTCGGCGGCCCAGTCCAGCCCGACGTAGACGGGCAGCTCGATCTGCTCGATCGTCATGTTCTCTCCTGTCGTTGGCAGCGACGACTCGGCGAGGGGGTCGACCACCGGACGGTCACTAACTGGCGCTCTGCGGCGCGTCTTCCTGATGCCGGTCCACGGCCCCGGGAGGACCGAGGGCGGCGGTGTCATGCAGGCCCTCATGGGGCGACCGCACGCGGCCGTCACCTCGGCCCTCGCCGAGTCCCTTCCACGAATGCCCTGAAGACACTCGCAGAAAGCATGGTGCCCTAGTGACCCTGCGCATCGACGTCGTCACGATCTTCCCCGACTACCTCGCGCCGCTGCAGCTCTCGCTCATCGGGAAGGCGCAGCGCGAGGGCCTGCTCGAGGTGCACGTGCACGACCTGCGCGACTGGACCCACGACCGGCACCGCACCGTCGACGACACGCCCTACGGCGGCGGAGCGGGCATGGTCATGCGCCCCGAGCCGTGGGGGGAGGCGCTGGACGAGGTATGCGGCTCGCTGCCCGGACGGACCCCGCACCTCGTCTTCCCGGGGCCGGGCGGCGACCTGTTCACCCAGCAGACCGCCCGCGAGCTGGCGACGCAGGAGGACTGGCTGGTCTTCGCCTGCGGGCGCTACGAGGGGATCGACGAACGGGTCTACGAGGAGTTCTCCGCGCGCTACCGGCTGTCGGTGCTGAGCCTGGGCGACTACGTCCTCAACGGCGGCGAGGTGGCGGTGCTGGCGATGACCGAGGCGGTCGCCCGGCTGGTGCCCGGCGTGATCGGCAACGCCGAGTCGCTGGTGGAGGAGTCGCACACCGGCGGCCTGCTGGAGTACCCCGTCTACACCAAGCCTCCGCAGTGGCGCGGGCGCACGGTGCCCGAGGTGCTCCTGTCCGGCCACCACGGCCAGATCGCCGCCTGGCGGCACGAGCAGCGCCTGGAGCGCACCGCCCGGCGCCGGCCGGACCTGCTGGCCGGCGGCGACGACGCCTGAACGGCTCCGGGGTCAGCGCTGCACGAACTCGTCGGCGGCATAGCCCTGCAGGTAGAGCACCGCGCTGAGGTCGCCGTGGTTGACCCTGACGTCGCACTGCGCCGCCACGGCGGGCTTGGCGTGCATCGCCACCCCCGTGCCGGCGAGCTGCAGCATGGCGAGGTCGTTGGCGCCGTCGCCGACCGCGACCGCGTCCGCCGGGGTCAGGCCGAGGCGCGCGGTGATCTCGCGGAGGGCGGCGGCCTTGGCCTCGCCGCCCACGACCGGCTCGACCACCCGCCCGGTGAACCGGTCCCCGTCGACGGCCAGCGTGTTGGCGCGGTGCTCGTCGAAGCCGAGCGCGTCCGCGACCGCCTGGGTGAACGGGGTGAAACCGCCCGAGACGAGCGCGGCGTAGCCGCGGTGCGCGCGCATGGTCGCGACCAGCTCGAGCCCGCCCGGCGTGAACGTGATCCGTTCGTCCAGGACCGTGTCCACGACGGAGACGGGAAGGTCCTCCAGCAGGGCGACCCGCGCGTGGAGCGCCTGCACGAAGTCCAGCTCGCCCTCCATCGCGCGCGCCGTGATGGCGGCCACCTCCTCGCCGACGCCCGCGTGCGCGGCGAGCTCGTCGACGCACTCCTGCTGGATCACTGTCGAGTCCATGTCGGCCAGCAGGACGCGCTTGCGCCGGCCCTCGGCGGGCTGGACGACCAGGTCGAACCCGCGATCCTGCCAGCGCTCCCAGACCTCCCACAGGTCGGCCGGGACGTCCGGCAGGTCGGCCTCCAGCGCGACGCCGTCGGCGAGCCACCGCGGGTCGCGTGCTCCCCAGGCGCGTACCAGCTGGTCGGCCGCGGCGTCGGTGAGGTCGGCGCGGTCCGGGGCCGCCAGGAGGGTGAGGACGTGCACGCCAGAATCGTAGGCGGTCGCCCACCGCCGCCCGGTTTGGCCCCGTCGGTCCTTCTCTGGCAGACTTGTTCCTTGCGTCCCGGCCCCGCGCCACCCCACCTCGCACCCCTGCCACAGGGGGAGCCGTGCGAGCGGACGGAGCCAGCGAGACGGCATACCAAGGACGTGCCCGACCCGGGCACCAGACCGCCGTGGGTGACCTGTGGCAGCCACGACCAGGAGAGACAACGATGCACAAGCTCGACGCGCTCGACAGCGCCAGCCTGCGGACCGACATCCCGGACTTCCGCGCCGGTGACACCGTCAACGTCCACGTCAAGGTCATCGAGGGCAGCCGCTCCCGTGTCCAGGTCTTCAAGGGCGTCGTGATCCGGCGCCACGGCGGTGGGATCGGCGAGACCTACACCGTGCGCAAGGTCTCCTTCGGCGTCGGCGTGGAGCGCACCTTCCCGCTGCACTCCCCGAACGTGGAGAAGATCGAGGTCGTCAGCCGTGGCGACGTGCGTCGCGCCAAGCTCTACTACCTGCGCGAGCTGCGCGGCAAGGCCGCCCGCATCCGCGAGCGCCGCGAGAGCGTGCCGACCTCGGGCAAGGCCGCCGCACCGGCCGAGGCTCCCGCCGAGCAGGCCTGAACCTGCACCACATACCGCACAGACGATCCCCCGTCGGACACCCTCCGGCGGGGGATCGTCGCTTCTCCCAGGCACCGGCGCTAGGGTCGGTGCGGCTGCGGACGAGAGGACAGGACGGCACGTGAGCGACCCGAGCAGGGACGAGGTGCTCCCCGAGGAGCAGGACGGGCAGCACCACCGGCACGGGGGCGAGCGGCGCCGGCGGGGCGGGCTGTGGTCGGCGGTGCGCGAGATCGCGATGATCACCGTCACCGCGCTGGTCATCTCCTTCGTCATCAAGTCCTTCATCGCCCAGGCCTTCTGGATCCCGTCGGGGTCGATGGAGGACACCCTCGTGTACGGGGACCGGGTCATGGTGAGCAAGATCCAGGCCGGGCCGATGAAGGTCGAGCGCGGCGACATCGCGGTCTTCGAGGACCCGGGCGGCTGGCTCGGGCCGATGCCGCAGCCGGACCGCGGACCGGTGATGAACGTGGTGCTCGACGTGCTGGAGTTCGTGGGCGTGGCCCCCGTCGCGCACGGCAACCACCTGATCAAGCGGGTCATCGGCACCGGCGGCGACCACGTCGCCTGCTGCGACGAGGAGGGCCGCCTGACCGTCAACGGCGAGCCGCTCGACGAGCCCTACCTGTATCCGGGCGACGACCCGAGCGACATCGAGTTCGACGTCACCGTCCCCGACGACAGCATCTGGGTGATGGGTGACCACCGCTCCAACTCCAGCGACTCGCGCATGCACGACGACGGCACCGGCGCCACGGGGTCCGTGCCGCGCGCCAACGTGGTGGGCCAGGCGTTCGTGCTGCTCTTCCCGCTGGACCGGATCACCTGGTTCTCGGTCCCGGAGACCTTCGAGGACGTGCCGGCGGCAGGGTCGTCATGAGCGTGCGCACCACCCGCGTGACGACCGTCCGCCGCGGACCGGGCCGGCCCAGCCTGCGCGTGGAGCGGATGCTCCAGCGCGAGGGGTATGCCGTGCTCGTCGGCATGGACGAGGTGGGTCGCGGCGCGCTGGCCGGACCCGTGACCGTCGGCGTGTGCGCGATCGACGCCACCTGCCGCTCGGCGCCGGCGGGCGTGCGGGACAGCAAGCTGCTCACCCCCTCGGCGCGCGAGGCGCTCGTCCCGCGGATCCGGCGCTGGAGCCTGGCGCACGCCGTCGGGCACGCCTGGCCGGCGGAGATCGACGAGCTGGGGATCATGGCCGCGCTGCGGCTCGCGGGGGAGCGGGCGCTGGCCCAGCTCGGCATCGTGCCCGACCTGGTCCTGCTGGACGGCAACCACGACTGGCTCACCGACCCGGCGCGGGAGGGGCTGCTGGGGCTGCTGGACGGCCACCCGCCCGGCCCGCCGGTGCGCACGATGATCAAGGCCGACCTGCGCTGCTCGTCCGTCGCGGCCGCCTCGGTCCTGGCCAAGGTGGAGCGCGACGCGCTGGTGGTGCAGCGGGCGGCCGAGCACCCGGCCTACGGTTGGGAGCACAACAAGGGCTACGCCGCGCCGGAGCACCAGGAGGCCCTGCGGGTGCACGGGCCGACCTCCTACCACCGGAGGAGCTGGCGGCTGGCGGGCACCGTCGAGGAAGGGAGCGTGCCGTGAGCGCCGAGGACCTGGAGAGGTACGAGACCGACATGGAGCTCGCGCTCTACCGCGAGTACCGCGACGTCGTGGGGCTGTTCTCGCACGTGGTCGAGACCGAGCGCCGGTTCTACCTGGCCAACGAGGTCGACGTGCAGGTGCGCACCGGCGGTGGGGAGACGTGGTTCGAGGTGACGATGACCGACGCGTGGGTGTGGGACGTCTACCGGCCCGCGCGGTTCGTCAAGAAGGCGCGCGTCATCACCTTCAAGGACGTCAACGTCGAGGAGCTCGCCAAGTCCGACCTCGACGTCAAGCGCCTCATGGGGGACAACGACTGAGGCTCGACGTCCGGGCGGGCTGCATCTTGAGCGGACCGCGCCGGCGGGACGCCGGCTGAGCCGCGCCCGCAGCCCCGGCGGCCAGACCCGCCCGACCGTCCACACCCCCGTCGACCGGCCCCCGCTGTCCACAGCGCGGGGCCGCTGCCTTGTCCCGACCACCCGCGCGCCGTTGGCTGAGGGACATCCGAGGGGTTTCCGAGGACGAGACGAGGAGGGGACATGGTGGCTGCCGGGGGTATGCCGTGGCGCCAGGCCAGGGACGTGGGCGACCGGGGCGAGGACCTCGCCCTGGCCCACCTGGAGGCCCGCGGCTGGCGGGTCGTCGAGCGCAACTGGCGGTGCCGGCACGGGGAGATCGACCTGGTGCTGCGCGACCCGGAGGGCATGCTGGTCTTCTGCGAGGTCAAGACCCGCAGGTCCGACCGGTGCGGACTGCCGGTGGAGGCGGTCGGTCGGGACAAGGCGAGGCGGCTGCGGACCCTCGCCTGGGCGTGGCTGCAGGAGCGCGGCGAGCGGCCCGCCCGTTTCCGCATCGACGTGGTCGGCGTCCTGTGCCTGCCCGGGCAGGAGCCGCGCGTGGACCACCTCGAGGCGGTGGCCTGATGGGCTTCGGGCGCACGCGCGGGCTGACGCTCTCCGGTGTCGAGGGTCGGGTCGTCACCGTCGAGGCGCAGTGCAGCGGCGGCCTGCCGGTGTTCGTGATGAGCGGTCTGGCCGACAGCGCCTGCCGGCAGGCCACCGACCGGGTCCGGCCCGCGATCCGCAACCTGGGCATCACGCTCACGGCCGGGCGCTGGACGGTGAACCTCTCGCCGGCGAGCCTGCCGAAGAGCGGCAGCGGCCTGGACCTGGCCGTGGCCGCGGCGCTGATGGCGGCGGAGGGCAAGCTCCAGAACGCCCTCATCGACCCGGTCGCCCACCTGGGCGAGGTGGGCCTCGACGGGACGATCCGACCCGTCGCCGGGACCCTGCCGATGGTGGCCGCCGCCGCGGCGGCCGGGGTGCGTGAGG
>QEUR01000169.1 GCA_003577095.1 Acidobacteriota bacterium | reverse complement strand
GGGCGACGGGCGGGGGCGGGGCGGCGGGCACCACGAGAGTCTACGAGCCGCCACGCGCGCGCGGCGGACGGCCCGATAGCCTGACGGGACGCATACGCGAGGAGGCGAGATGAGCGCACCGGCGCTGCACGTGCGAGGCCAGGTCCTGGTCGGTCCCGAGGAGGTGCTGGACGAGGTCTGGGTGATCGACGGGGTCGTCAGCCTCACCCCGCCGGCCGGGGGAGAGGTCGAGACGGTCGAGGGGTATGCCGTGCCCGGCCTGGTCGACGCCCACTGCCACGTCGGGCTCGAGGCGCACGGCGCGGTGGACGACGCGCGGGCCGAGGAGCACGCGCTGGCCGACCGCGACGCCGGTGCCCTGCTGCTGCGCGACGCGGGCAGCCCGGCCGACACCCGGTGGGTGCAGGAGCGCGAGGACCTCCCGCGGCTCATCCGCGCGGGGCGGCACATCGCGCGGACGAGGCGCTACCTGCGCAACTTCGCCTGGGAGATTGAGCCGGAGGACCTCGTCGCCTACGTGCGCCAGGAGGCCCGCGCCGGCGACGGCTGGGTCAAGCTGGTCGGCGACTGGATCGACCGGGAGACCGGCGACCTCGGCACCTGCTGGCCGGTGGACGTGCTCACCGACGCGATCGCCGCCGCGCACGAGGAGGGCGCCCGGGTGACGGCGCACTGCTTCGGCGAGCAGTCGCTGGTGGACTTCGCCGCGGCCGGCACCGACTGCATCGAGCACGCCACCGGGCTGACCGACGACACGATCGACACCTTCGCGCGGCAGGGCATCGCGATCGTCCCGACGCTGGTCAACATCGACAACTTCCCGAAGTTCGCCGAGGCGGGACGGGGCAAGTTCCCGACCTACGCCGACCACATGATGGACCTGTACGAGCGCCGCTACGAGACGGTGGCCAGGGCCCGCGAGGCGGGCGTGCGGGTCTACGTCGGCACCGACGCGGGCGGTCAGCTGCCCCACGGCCTGGTCGCCCGGGAGGTGGAGGCGCTGACCCGCACGGGGATGAGCAACCTCGAGGCGATCGGCGCCGCGACCTGGGACGCCCGGGCCTGGCTGGGCCGGCCCGGCATCGCCGAGGGCGAGTCGGCCGACATCGTGGTCTACCGCGACGACCCCCGCGAGGACGTCCGGACGATGGCCGACCCCTACCGCGTCATCCTCCGCGGCGTCGCCCGCGAGCGCTCCGGCGCCCGGGGCTGAGCCGCCTCAGGCCGCCGGGCTGGCGCCGGCCTCCGGCTCGCCCAGGCCGACCAGCACCTCGTAGGCCAGCACCGACAGGAAGGCCGGCGGCTCCGGCGCGACCACGGCCTCGCGCAGCAGCGACACCGCGTGCTGGAGCAGGTCCTCGCGGGCGCCGCGCCGCCGCAGCAGCGCGATCTCGTCCTCGAGCATCCGGTCCAGCAGCCGGGTCGACATGGTGGGGCCCTCGGCGAAGCGCTCGCCGTGCGCCATCCACTGCCACAGCTGCATGCGCGCCAGCTCGACCGTGCCGAAGTCCTCGATGTGCCCGGCGATGACGGCCGTGCCCTCGCCGGCCAGCCACCCGGTGAGGTAGGCGAGCGAGGAGCGCAGCGCGGTCCGCATCCCGGTGAGCGTGGCGCTGCCCGCGAGCGTCTGCACGTCGCGCAGCGCGACCGGGTCCACCGCCACCTCCACCGAGGTGTCCGCCGGGTGCCGGGGGGTGCTCGGCTCACCCAGCCCCTCGTCCCGTGCCTCGAACGGCGCGCGCACCACGGAGACGAGAGCCGGGTGCAGGGCCCACGCGCCGTCGAAGCCCTGCGACGCCTCCCGCGACTTGTCGCGGGTGATGCGGGCGTGCGTCATCGAGACCGACTCGTCGAAGGGGCCGCTCGCGGACAGCGACACCGGGCCGCCGAGGGCTTGGACGCCGCGCCGGTGGCAGGTGCGCACGATGACCTCGGTGTAGGTGCGGAGGAAGCGCGTGTTCATCGTGAAGCCGTCCAGGTCGGGCAGCAGGCACTCGGCCCGGTGGCCGTAGGTGCGCAGGTAGGAGAAGACGTAGTCCCACCGTCCGGCGGTCAGGCCGGTGACCCGCTCGCGCAGCGCGTGGACGATCTCCTCGAGCTGGTATGCCGCCTGGACCGTCTCGACGAGCACGCTCACCTTGGTCGACCCGACGGGCAGGTCCAGGGCGGTCTCCGCCCGCGCGAGCAGGTCGTCCCACCAGCGGGCCTCCTGCCACGACTCGACCTTGGGCAGGTAGAGGTAGGGGCCGCTGCCGTTGTCGAGCAGGCGGCGGCCGCTGCGCGCCAGGAAGCAGAACACGTCCACGACCGAGGCGCTGGCGCGGACGCCGTCGACGACCACGTGGGCCTCGGGCAGGTGCAGCCCGCGCGGCCGCACCATGAGGGTGGGGACCCTCGGGGCGGGGTCGCCCGTGCGGGTCGCCGCCACCTCCTCGATGACCTGGTGCGCCGCGAGCAGGCGCGCCGGCGTGGGCACCAGCATGTCCTCCAGGTCGGCCACCCAGACGTCGGTGCCGGCGGCCATCGCCGCCTTGGCCGCCTCGGCGGTGGCCGGGGTGGCCAGCTCGACGAGCCGGTGGGTCAGGTCGGCCGGCGGGGCCGCTGCCGTCCAGGTGGTGTCCTCGCGGACGGCGCGGGTCTCCACGAGGGGGGCGAGCTCGGCACCCTCGCGCACCCGCCGGGACAGCTCCTTGCGCGCCTGCACGAGGGCGTCCCGCTCACCGCGGGTGGCGCGCTCCAGCGCGTCCAGGGCCGCCAGGCCCTCCTCGTCGAGCAGGTGGGTGACGTAGCTGGCTGTGCTGTTCACGGGTCCATCCTCCCTGGGGTGCCGACGGTTGTCGACGGGGTGGGGGCGGGACGGGCGCGCCCGGCTCCGGGACCGAGGTCCTGGGCCGGGCGCACCGCATACCGCCTGTCGGTCAGTGGTGGAACTGCTCGGCCTCGGTGGAGCCGGACAGCGCCGTGGTCGAGGAGTCGGGGTTGACCGCGGTGCTGACCGCGTCGAAGTAGCCGGTGCCGACCTCGGCCTGGTGCCGGACCGCGGTGTAGCCGCGCTCGGCGTCGGCGAACTCGGCCTCCTGCAGCTCGACGTAGGCGGTCATGCCGGTGCGGGCGTACTCGTGCGCCAGGTGGAACATGCCGTGGTTGAGGGCGTGGAAGCCGGCCAGCGTGATGAACTGGAAGGCGTAGCCCAGCTCGCCCAGCCTGTCCTGGAACTCGGCGATCTCCTGGTCGGACAGCGCCGCCTTCCAGTTGAAGGACGGGGAGCAGTTGTAGGCCAGCTTCTGGTCCGGGAAGTCCTTGTGCAGCTCCTGGGCGAACTCGCGCGCCAGCCCGAGGTCCGGGGTGCCGGTCTCGACCCAGATGAGGTCGGCGTAGGGGGCGTAGGCCTTGGCCCGGGCGAGCACCGGCTCGATCCCGTTGCGGACGCGGTAGAAGCCCTCGGTGGTGCGCTCGCCGGTGGTGAACGGCTGGTCGGTCTCGTCCACGTCGCTGGTCAGCAGGTCGGCGGCCAGGGCGTCGGTGCGGGCGATGACCAGGGTGGGGACGCCCAGGACGTCGGCGGCCAGACGGGCGGAGTTCAGGGTGCGCACGTGCTGGGAGGTCGGGACGAGGACCTTGCCGCCCAGGTGGCCGCACTTCTTCTCCGAGGCCAGCTGGTCCTCCCAGTGCACCCCGGCCGCGCCGGCGGCGATCATCGACTTCATCAGCTCGAAGGCGTTGAGCGGGCCGCCGAAGCCGGCCTCGGCGTCGGCGACGATCGGCGCGAAGTAGTCCACGTCGGTCTCGCCGTTCATCCAGGCGATCTGGTCGGCGCGCTTGAGCGCGTTGTTGATCCGGCGCACCACGGCCGGGACCGAGTTGGCGGGGTAGAGGCTCTGGTCGGGGTAGGTCTCGCCGGCGAGGTTGGCGTCCGCGGCGACCTGCCAGCCGGAGAGGTAGATGGCCTCGAGGCCGCCCTTGACCATCTGCACGGCCTGGTTGCCGGTGAGCGCACCCAGGGCCCGGGTGAACGACTTCGTCTGGATGGCCTCCCAGAGGCGCTCGGCGCCGCGCCGGGCCAGGGTGTGCTCCTCGACGACCGAGCCGCGCAGCCGGATGACGTCCTCGGCGGAGTAGCGGCGCTCGACGCCCGCCCAGCGCGGGTCGTTCGCCCACTCCTGCTCGAGCTCGACGGCGAGCTCGGCCGGGGTGAGCCGGGTGGTGTCGGTCCGCGGGGTGGTGGTGGCGGTCATGGCGGTCGCCCTTCCTGGTCGGTGCGTGCAACGGGTCTGTGTTGACCACCCTGGGGCACGACAGGAGGCGTGGAACCCCTCTCGGCGTGTCAAGAACCACCGTTCTTTCGCTATCGTGCAGGGATGACGATCGTCCACGACCGCGTCCTGCCGTTCGCGCCCTCGCCGCACCTGGAGGGCACGGCCGAGCCGCCCGCCGGCGGCGACGACCCGGTGGCGCTGGGCCGCCGGCTGCGGCACCACCGCCGGGCCGCCGGCCTGACCCTGGCCGAGCTGGGCGGGCGGGTCGGGCTGTCCGCCTCCGCGCTCTCGCTCATGGAGAACGGCCGCCGCGAGCCCCGCGTCAGCACGCTCGGTGCGCTGGCCGCCGCCCTCGGGGTGGAGGTGCAGCAGCTGCTCACCGGCGGGCCGCCCAGCAGGCGGGCGGCGCTGGAGGTGCGCTGGGAGCGGGCGCAGCGCTCGCCCGGCTTCGACAGCCTCGGCATCCCGGAGGTCCGGGTCGGTGCCGGCCTGCCCGACGACGCCCTCGAGGCGCTGGTCGGTCTCTACGAGACGGTCGTCGGTCTCCAGCAGCAGCGGGCGGCCACCCCCGAGTTCGCCCGCGCCGCCAACGCCGAGCTGAGGCGCCTCATGCGCGAGGCGGACAACTACTTCCCCGAGATCGAGGGCCGTGCCGCGGACCTCGTCCGGGCCGTGGACCACGGCGCGGGGCCGGTGACGCGCGAGGCCGTCAACCGGATCGCCCGCCACGTCGGCTTCGAGATCCAGACGGTCCCCGACCTGCCCGCCTCGACCCGCACCGTCACCGACCTGGAGCACCGTCGCATCTACGTCCCCGTTCGCAGCGGGCACGACCCGCGCTCCACCGCGCTGCAGGCGCTCGCGCACGTCGTGCTGGAGCACGAGGCGCCGCGCGACTACGCCGAGTTCCTCGCCCAGCGGATCGAGATCAACTACTTCGCCGCGGCCGTGCTGCTGCCCGAGGCCAGCGCGGTGCCCTTCCTGCAGCGGGCCAAGGACGCCCGCGACATCGCCCTGGAGGACCTGCGCGACGCCTACGCGGTCTCCTACGAGACCGCGGCGCACCGCTTCTGCAACCTGGCCACCCGCCACCTGGACCTGCCCGTGCATTTCATGCGCACCAGCTCCGACGGGGTCATCTACAAGGCCTACGAGAACGACGGCGTGCGCTTCCCGATGGACGCCACCGGGGCGATCGAGGGGGCACGGGTATGCCGTTCGTGGACGGCCCGCGTGGTCTTCGAGCAGCCGGTGGGCGAGGTCTACCACCAGTACACCGACACCGGGCGCGGCACCTACTGGTGCACCGCGGTGGCGGAGCAGACGCCGGCGGGACGGTTCTCGGTGAGCGTCGGCGTGCCCTTCGACCAGGTCCGCTGGATGCGCGGCCGGGACACCACCCAGCGGCGGGTGTCCCGCTGCCCCGACCCGCGCTGCTGCACCCAGCCGCCCCCGGACCTGGCGCGTCGCTGGCAGGACAAGGTCTGGCCCAGCGCGCGGGCCCACTCGCACCTGCTCGCGGTGCTGCCGCCGGGCGTCTTCCCCGGCGTGGACGACACCGAGGTGCTGCGCTTCGTCGCCGACCACGCGCCCGGCGACCCTGCTGAGCCCGCCGACGGCGACCCGGCCTAACCGCCCCCGCGTCGGCGGGTTGGGGCACGCTGCCCGTTCTGGCACAATGGAGCGCTGTACCCGTCCGGCTCCTGGCTGGACCGGACGCCTACACACCGGACCACGACACCCCGCACCGACCCGCGTGCGGTCTCGCCGTGCCCACCACACAGAAACAGGAGACACCACTCTCGTGGCAGTCAAGATTCGTCTGAAGCGCATGGGCAAGATCCGTGCACCGTTCTACCGCGTCGTCGTCATGGACTCGCGCACCAAGCGCAACGGCCGGGCGATCGAGGAGATCGGCAAGTACCACCCCACCGAGGAGCCCTCGCTCATCGAGATCGACTCCGAGCGCGCCCAGTACTGGCTGGGCGTCGGCGCGCAGCCGACCGAGCAGGTCGCCGCGCTGCTGAAGATCACCGGTGACTGGCAGAAGTTCAAGGGCGAGCCCGGCGCCGAGGGCACCCTGAAGGTCAAGGAGCCCAAGCCGGACAAGAAGGCGCTCTACGAGGCCGCGCTGGCCGCCGCGGGCGGTGCCGACGACGACGACAGCGGCGCCACCACCAAGCGTCGCGCCAAGAAGACGGAGCCCAAGAAGGCCGACGAGGCGAAGGCCGACGAGAAGAAGGCCGACGACACGAAGGCCGAGGACGCCAAGGCCGACAAGCCGGCCGAGGCCGAGCAGGCTCCCGCCGAGGAGACCGCCCCGCCCGCCGACACCGAGGGCTCGGCCGCGTCCAGCTCCGGCGAGGAGGCCAAGGACACCGAGGCCGCCGAGGGCACCGTCACCGAGGGTGCCGCCGAGGCCGAGAAGTCCGAGGGCTGATCATGCTCGAGGAGGCTCTGGAGCACCTGGTCAAGGGCATCGTCGACCACGACGGCGACGTGCAGGTGCGCACCAAGGGTGCGCGCCACGGCGACATCCTCGAGGTCCGCGTCCACCCCGACGACCTGGGCCGCGTGATCGGCCGGCGCGGGCGCACCGCCAGCGCCCTGCGCACCGTCGTGGGCGCGCTGGCCGGCGGCCAGAAGGTCCGGGTCGACATCGTCGACACCGACCGGCTGCGCTGAGCCCGAGCCCCACCCTGAGCCACCGCACGGCCCGCCCGGCGCACCACGCGCCCGGCGGGCCGTGCTGCGTCCCGGCACCACCGCATACCCCTCGTCGTCCCCCCACCCGGAGGAGAGCATGACCACCCCGACCCAGCCCGAGAGCTTCGTGGTCGCCCG
>QEUR01000168.1 GCA_003577095.1 Acidobacteriota bacterium | reverse complement strand
CGAGGCACAGCTCGCCGCGCTGCAGGAGGAGGCGGACGCCGCCAACGAGGCCGTCGACGAAGCTGCGCAGGCGGTCGATGACGCGGAGGCCGTGCTGGAGGGCCTGGTGGCCTACACCGAGAGCGCACGGGCAGAGGTCGACGCGCAGGCGGAGCTCGTCGAGCAGGCCCGCGCGCACCTGGCTGACCTCCGGTCGGCCGCGGAGAGCGCTGCCGAGGCAGAGGCGGCCAAGCGGAGCGCGCTCGGCGAGGCCCGGGAAGAACTGACCACGCTCCAGGATGCCGCTGCCGGCGCCGCTGCCGCGGTGACGGCCAAGGAGCAGGAGATCGCTGCTGCCGGGCAGGAGGTCGCGGACGCCGAGGACGCGGTCACCGCTGCCCAGGCCGCCGTCGACGCCAACGAGGCCGCCATCACCGAGCTGGCCGGCGAGATGGCAGCCCTGAGGACGAGCCTGGGCGAGCTGGACGACAGCCTCGCGGACATCACCGGCCAGCAGGCGACTCTCGAGGGGCAGCTCGACAGCCTCTCGTCGCAGGCCGCGGCGCTGGAGGCCGAGATCGCGGCTCTGCAGCACCGGATCGACACCGAGTTCCCGCCGAAATCCAACAGCGACGCTAAGAGGGCCCTCATCGCCCAGCGGGACGCCAAGCAGACGGAGCTCAACGGTGTCAGCAACCAGATCACCGCGGTCGACGCCGAGATCGCAGCGCTCCAGGGCGACATCGACGGCCTCCAGGCGCAGATCGACACGCTCAACGCGCAGCTGCTCGCCAAGCAGGCGGAGAGCGCCGGGCTGCAGGAGCAGCGCGCTCCGCTGGCGGCGACGCTCGAGTCTGCCCAGGGAGCGCTCGAGTCCGCCCGCACGCTGCTGTCGCTGCGACAGGGAGAGCTCCCCGGACTCCAGGACGCGGCGGCCGGGGCGGCCGCTG
Source organism: Acidobacteriota bacterium (assembly GCA_003577095.1). Taxonomy (GTDB): domain Bacteria; phylum Actinomycetota; class Actinomycetes; order Actinomycetales; family Dermatophilaceae; genus Ornithinicoccus. The sequence continues at coordinate 6,174 of QEUR01000168.1, read as the reverse complement.
CCGTCGTCGACAAGCAGACGGAGGTCGACGCCTTGGCTGCCGAGCTGGTCACCCTGGAGCACGAGTCCGCAGCCGCCGCGGCAGCGGTGGACGCCCAGGCGGCCGTCGTCCAGAGCGCGGAGGCCGAGCTCGACGGCCTCCAAGGAGACCTCTCGGACGCGGAGGCTGCAGTGGCGGTGCAGCAGCGCGTCCTCAACGACCTGCTCGACGCCCTCTCGCACCGGGAGGCGGCTCGGGACGCAGCTGCGACCGCAGTCACCGAGAAGCAGGCGGAGCTGAACCTGCTCAAGGCGGGTCTCGCGGACCTGCAGAGCGCCGTGGCGACGGCGACGGCGGACGTCGACGCCCAGGAGCAGGTCGTCGCTGATCTTGACGGGGAGGTCACGACTCTGGCTGGCCAGGTGTCGACGCTCAACAGCTCCATCGACGACGTGGAGGCCCAGATCGTCGACCTGACCTCCTTGGTCGAGCCGCTGCTCGCCCGGCTGAACGGTCTCAACGAGCAGATCAGCGCCAAGGAGACCGAGCTGGAGCAGCTGAACGCTGCCCTGACCGGTCTCGATGCCCAGATCACGCAGGCCAACGCCACGCTCCGGGACCTCGAGGCACAGAAGAAGAGGAACAACGCCGCCATCAAGGACGCCAAGGCGGCGGTGCTCGCCCTGCAGGGCCAGATCGCCGACGTCCAGTCGCAGATCGCCGGCCTCGACGGCTCCATCGCGATCGGCGGCTGCGCCCTGTAGGCACCGGGCGAGGGTGGGGCCCAGGGGTGACCCCGGGCCCCACCCTCACCTGTCCTCAGCCGCGTTCCTGCCGCAGCACCCGGAACGCACTCTCCCGGTCCTTCACCCGCAGCTTCCTCAGCACCGACGACACGTGCACGCGCACCGTCGTCGGCGACAGGAACAGCCGCCGCGCCACCTCGTCGGTGGACAGCCCGTCGGCGAGCATCTCCATCACCTCGAACTCCCGCACGCTCAGCCGCCCGACCGGCACCGACCGCCGCACGAACGGCCGCCGCGCCGGCGCCCGGAACTCCTGCAGGATCCGCGTCACCAGAGCCGGGCTCATCGCCGCCCGCCCCTCGAGCACTCCCACCAGCGACTCGGCCAGCGTCCGCGGGTCCTCACCCTTGAGCAGGTAGCCCGACGCCCCGGCACGCAGCGAGTCGAAGAGGTCCTCGTCCTCGTCGGAGCGCGTCAGCATGACGACGGCCGTCTGTGGGAGCCGCCGGGTGATCTCGGCGGCCGCCCAGATCCCGCTGCCCGGCATGTGCACGTCGAGCAGCGCGACGTCGGGGGAGTGCTCCACCGCCAGGTCGACCGCGTCCTGGGCGGTGGCGCCCTCACCGCATACCTCCCAGGAGGCGGACTCGAGGGCGCGCCGCACCTGGGCCCGGACCCGCGCGTGGTCGTCGGCGATCACGACGCGCAGCCGCTCCCCGCTCACCACCTGACCCGCACCTCGCTCCCGTCGCCCACGCCGCTGTCCACCTCCAGCGTGCCGGGCAGCGCGCGGGCCCGCTCGCCCATGCTGACCAGACCGTAGCCCGGCCCGTCCCGCCGCGCGGCCGCCGGGTCGAAGCCACGGCCGTCGTCCCGCACCCGCAGCACGCGCGCCCCGGAGTCCCTGGTCAGTTCGATCTCCACCGTCTCCGCACGGCCGTGGCGGGCGGCGTTGGTGACCGCCTCGCGCACGATCCGCAGCAGCGGGTGCGCCTGGTCGCGCGCGACCCGCACGTCGGGGTCGGCGTCGACACGCACGACGATGCCGTGGCGCCGCGCGAGCTCCTGCCCGGTGCGTTCGAGCATCACAGGCAGGGGCTGCCCTCCGACGCTGCCGAGGGTGTGCACGGCGGTCCGCGCCTCGTCCAGGGCCCGGTCGGTCGCGCCGAGGATCCGTTCGCGCAGCCCGGGCTCGTCGACCGCGTGCGCCTCGGTGCGCAGGTAGGTCAGCTCCTGCACCACGCCGTCGTGCAGCTCGCGCGCCAGCCGCCGGCGGTCCTCCTCCACCGCGGTCACGCTCAGCGAGCTCCAGTGGTCGGCGACCTCGCGGGCCGCACCGACCAGCAGCAGCAGGTAGAAGCCGCTCCGCAGCACGTCGCCGGTGTAGAGCCAGTCGCCGTAGAGCGACGGCGCGAGCGCGTAGTTCACCCGCGCGAACCCGCCCAGCGCGCACGCCGGCCCCAGCCAGCCCAGCAGCACGTCGTCGGTCCGCCGCGCCCGCACCGTCCACGCCACCGACGCGACCAGGAAGCACGCCGCCCCGAGCAGGTGGAGGGCGATCAGGGCCGGGTGGGCGGTCAGCAGCAGCGGGTGCACGTGATCCCCGAGGTATGCCGTGTCCACCGCCTCGGGGAGCCGGTCGCCGACGGCCCAGAAGAGCGCGCCCGCGGCGGTCAGCGTCAGCAGGGGGCCGAGGACGGTCCACCAGCGGGCCGCCGGGCGTGTGCGCCACCGCGCGGGCGCGAGCGCGGAGGCGAGCAGCAGCACGGTCCCGGCCGAACGCAGCGCCGCCTGGAGCCAGACGTCCGCCGCGCCCGGTTCGCCGGGCATGGGTCCGGCCAGGGCGGGACCGACGGTGCCGGCCACTGCGAGGATGATCAGGCTCTGGGCCAGGAGGAGGTCGGCCACCCGCCGCTCGCGCAGGAGGCGGCCGTGGGCGAGGTATGCCGCGAGGAGCGCGACGCACGCGTCGACCGTCCGCAGGACCAGGTGCGCCGAGGGCCCGTGGTAGGCGAACTGAACCACCGGGCCCCACAGGATCCAAGCCGTCAGGCCGGCCCCCACGACCCAGCCGAGCACCGTCGGCCAGCTGCTCGGGACGTGCCGACGGGCGGGGGCTGCTACCTCGGTGGTGACGGTGCAGCCCTCCTCACGGGCGGGCGCCGGTCACGTTGGCCCGCACCCGCGACCCGGCGTCGGTGCCGGGAGCCTTGCCCTGGATCTGCACGGCCGAAACTTTATCGGACCTGGTGCGGCGCGCTCGGCGAGGCCGTCCCCTGCGACCCGCCGAGCCCGCCGCCCACTCACGTACGTTCGTTGTAGAGAACTCGGGACGCATCACGAGTCATCTCAAAGAAACGTACGTGAGTGGGCGGACGCCGGAGTTATCCACAGCTCCGGCCCGACTCTCCGCGGGGCGGTCGCGGATTTCGGCATGCTGACGGTCATGGATCCAGCGCTCCGAGCCCATCTCGACCAGTACGACGGGGTCATCTCCGCCAAGGCCGCGACCCGCCTCGGCATCTCCCCGAACGGCCTGCGCGTCCTCGTCCGGGAGAAGGTCCTGGTCCGAGTCGCCCGTGGCGCCTACGTCGAGGCGAGGCTGCTCGACCCGTCCGAGCCCGCCGCGCACCACCGCCACCGCCTCCGGGGCATCGTGCTCACCCGGCACGGCGCGCTGGCGGCCAGCCACCTCAGCGCCGCGGTCCTGCACGGCCTGCCCGTCCTGGAGCGTTGCCTCGAGCGGGTCCGGGTCGTGCACACCAAGGACCGGAGGAACACCCGGAGCTTCGACACCTACACCGTGCATCCCTGTCCCGGGAAGGACGGCCTGACGACGCACGAGGGGGTCAGGACCGTGGTGCCCGCGCTCGCGGTCATCGGCACGGCGCTGGTCGCCGGGACGTGGTCCGGCCAGATGGCTGCGGACGCCGCGCTGCGCAAGGCGCTCACCACCGGGGACGAGCTCAAGGACTGGCTGGCCCGGATGCCGCGGCACCCAGGCGTCGCCAGGGCGCGGAACATCGTGGACCTCGCCGACCCGAAGTCCGAGTCGCCCGGCGAGTCGATCCTGCGCCTCCTCCTGCTGGACCTGGGCCACGAGGTGGTCTCGCAGTACCCGATCGAGGACGCGGACGGGCGCGTGTTCGCCTACACCGACTTCTACCTGCCGCGGCTGCGCGTCGCGGTGGAGTTCGACGGGATGGTCAAGTACGGCGGCGTGGAGGGCAAGAGGGCTCTCGACGCGGAGCGCCGGAGGGAGCGCCGGATCGAGCAGCGGGGCCACGGCGTCGCCCGGGTGATCTGGTCGGACCTGTACAACGTGCGGGTGATCGCGGCCAAGATCAAGGAGGCGAGAGAGCGTGGCCGGGCGATCCGAGGACGGTCCTGAGCCACTCGCATACCCTTCTTTGAGATGACTCGTGATGCATCCCGAGTCATCTCAAAGAAGAGTACGCAAGTCGCGGAGGGCGGGGGCAGCGGCCGCGGAGACAGCTGCGTCAGCGCCGCCACAGGCGGCGCCACCACGCGCGGATGCCGCTCAGGCCGCTCTGGGGGAGGACCGCGGCGTTGGCGCGGACGTTCCACGGCGTGGTCATCCGCACCTGCTCGACCACGGTGCGCACGTCCTCGCCCATCCGCTCGGCCGCCGAGTCGTCCAACGACGCGGGGTCCGCGTAGCGGGTGCGCTCCAGCGTCGCGGTGATGCGGCCGAGCGCGTCCTCGCCCTGGCGGTTTATCGTGGTCGCCTCGCGGTAGTGCCGGCGCATGCCGCGCGGGCTGCGCGCCGGGGGAGGGGAGACGCCGAGGTCGCCCAGGCTGCGCGTCAGCAGCAGCCACTGGCCCTCGACCCGCTCGCCCGGGGTGCTCGCCGCGCGCAGCCCCTCCTCCCGGTAGCGCCGCCCGACCAGCGGCACCAGCGCCATCAGCAGCCCGAGCGCCAGGACGACCAGTGCCGTGCGCCACAGCACCGGCCAGACCCGCTCCCACGTGCTCTCGTCCTCGGGGGCCGCGGTCGGGTTCTCGGTCGGCGGGGCGACGCTGCGGGTCGTCGTGGTCGTGGTGGTCTCGGTCGCGCTGGCGTCGGACTCTGGACGCGCGTACGCCGGCGGCGCCGAGCTGCGCACGCCCGGCGTCGGCTCGAAGCGTGTCCACCCCAGGCCGTCGATCCACAGCTCGGGCCAGGTGTGGGCGTCGGAGGCGATGACCTTGCGGGTGCCGTCGGTCTGGATCTCGCCGGGCAGGAAGCCCACCGCCATCCGCGCCGGGATGCCCTCGCTGCGGGCCATCATCACCATCGCCGTGGCGAACTGCACGCAGTAGCCCCGCCGCGTCTCCAGGAAGCCGCCGATCGGGTCGTCGGCGCCGGCCTCGGCGGCCGGCTCGAGGGTGAGGGAGTAGGTGTAGTCGCTGCCGCGCAGGTGGTCCTGGATGCGCACGGCCGCCTCGAGCGAGTTCGAGGTGCCGCCCACGACCTCCTCGGCCAGCGCGGCCACCGCCTCGGCCGAGACCGGGTCGACCGCGAGCAGCTCGTCGTCGAAGAGCGCCGGGTCGGCCGGCTGGGCGCCGACCCCCTCGGGCAGGTCGCTGCGCGGCGCCAGTGACAGGTAGGTCGCGGTGTAGCTCTCCGCGGGCTGCTGCAGCACCACGGTCGAGTCCGCGGGGTCGAAGCGGTATGCCGCACCGCCGCCGTCCACCGTGAGCCCGGACGGCGGGAAGGGCAGCGCCAGGTGGGGGACCTCGAGCGCGTTGCCGGTGACCGTGATCCGCTCCTCGGCGGCGGGCACGTCCTGGCTCATGCCGTCGGGGCGCGGGATCGGGGCGCCGGCGGGCAGCAGCTCGGAGCGCCGCCGCTCGGGCGCCACCCAGCGGCCGTCCTCCCACTGCTCGGTGGCGGTGACCCGCAGCGGCTCCAGCCGGATGGCGTCGGTGCGGTAGGTCAGGACCGGCGCCTGCGAGCGGTTCTGCAGGTCCTGCGAGGGGTCCATCGTCTCGGTGAAGGCGACCTCGGTGCCGCCGTCGCCGACGGTGCGGGCCTGGGTGTTGCGCGCCAGGCCGTCGGCGAAGAAGGTCGGCGGGAGGTGCGGGATGACCGCCGCCCCGAGCACCGCCGCGACCAGCGTCAGCGCGCCCAGCACCTGGGTGAGGCCGTGGTAGTTCGGCACGCTGGAGCCCACGTCGTCGCCGCCGACCGCCTCCCGCCGGTCCGTCGACGGCCACGCGGCCAGGACCCGGTGACCCTGCTGGGCGAGCATGACGAGCCAGAGGATCGCGACGGCGGCGAAGTACCAGGGCTCCATCGCCCGGCCGGAGTTGGACACCGACACCAGGAAGCCTGCAGCCAGGGGGATGCCGGCGCTGGCCGGCGCCCGCCCGGTGACACCCATCGAGTCGACGGAGACGGCGGTGAGCGTGAGCACCGAGACGATCAGGAAGGCCACGCCCGTCG
>QEUR01000167.1 GCA_003577095.1 Acidobacteriota bacterium | reverse complement strand
ACAGGCGCCGGCTCGGCGGCCGAGCTCGTACCGGGTCGGCGCCACCGGGTCGTCGCCACCGGGTCGCTGGCGTCCAGCGCCTCGTAGACCGCGGGAGCCAAGGACCAGACCATCATCCTCGAGCCGTGCTTAACCACCCGGCATCAACCTGCTGATCGCGGCTCGCGGTGAGCGGGACCCGCCGAGGAGGAGCCGGCACGCCTCAGGTTCCCCGATGCCCGACCAGTCTGGTGGCGCTCGCCTCCGGGCGCAGGTCCAGGCGGCGCAGCAGCTGAGCATTGAGCGCGACCACGACGGTCGAGGCCGACATGAGGATGGCGCCCACGCTCATGGGCAGGACGAAGCCGACCGGTGCCAGGACACCTGCCGCCAGTGGCACCGCCAGGAGGTTGTAGCCGGCCGCCCACCACAGGTTCTGCTTCATCTTGCGATAGCTGGCGCGGGACAGCTCGATCACGGACAGCACCGACCGAGGATCGGAGCTGGCCAGGATCACCCCCGCGGAGGCGATCGCGACATCCGTGCCGGCGCCGATGGCGATTCCCACGTCGGCCTGCGCCAGCGCGGGGGCGTCGTTGACGCCGTCTCCCACGAAGGCCACCTTCTGCCCCTCGTGCTGCAACTGGGCGACCTTGGCGGCCTTGTCCTCCGGGCGGACGCCGGCGAAGACGCGGTCGATGCCCAGCTCCGCGGCGACCGACTCGGCTACGGCCTGGGCGTCGCCGGTGATCATCACCACCTGGACCCCGAGCGCGTGCAGCGCGTCGACCGCCTCGCGGGATTCGGCTCGGATCTCGTCCGCCACCTGCAGGGCGCCCGCGGGCTGGCCGTCCACCAGGACGTGCAGCACCGTCGCGCCCTCGCGGTGCCACTGGGCCGCGACGGGCAGCTCGCCAAGGTCGTGCTCGGTTAGCAGGTGAGGTCCACCGACGCGGACCTGGGCCCCCTCCACCGTCGCGGTCACGCCCACCGCCGGAGAAGAGGTGAACCCCTCTGCTGGAGGCACCGCGAGCGCCCTGGTCCGGGCGGCACCCACGATCGCCTTGGCCAGCGGGTGCTCGCTGGCCGCCTCAGCGGCCGCTGCCAGTGTCAGCACCTCCTCGGCCGTGCGGCCGGCCACGGGCTCGACCGCGGTGACACTGGGTTCGCCCTTGGTCAGGGTGCCGGTCTTGTCGAACAGGACCGCGTCCACCGTGCGCATGCTCTCCAGCGCCAGGCGGTCCTTGACCAGGACACCACCGCGAGCCGCGCGTTCGGTCGCGATGGAGACCACGAGCGGGATCGCCAGGCCCAGGGCGTGCGGGCAGGCGATGACCAGCACGGTGATCGTGCGCACGACCGCCATCTCCGGCAGCCCGTAGATCCCCCAGACCAGCGCGGTCACGGCCCCCGCAGCCAGGGCGAACCAGAAGAGCAGGGCAGCGGCCCGGTCGGCGAGCCGCTGCGCCCGGGAGGAGGAGGCCTGCGCGTCGGCGACCAGGCGCTGGATGCCAGCCAGGGCTGTCTGCTCGCCGGTAGCGGTGACCTCGACACGCAGGCCCGAGTCGGTGGCGACGGTGCCGGCGACGACGTGGTCACCGCTGTCCCGGCGGACGGTGCGGGACTCCCCGGTCACCATGGACTCGTCCATGCTGGCGCTGCCGCTGACCACGCGGCCGTCCGCCGGAACGGCCCCGCCGGGCCGCACGAGGACGAGGTCACCGACCCGCAGATCCTCCGGGGCGACCTTGACGACGTCCTCCCCCTCGATCCGCTCAGCCTCATCCGGCAGCAGGGCGGCCAGGGAGTCCAGGGCAGAGGTGGTCTGTGCCAGCGACCGCATCTCCAACCAGTGACCGAGCAGCATGATGACGATCAGCAGGGCCAGCTCCCACCAGAAGTCCAGCTCGTGGCTGAGCAGTCCCAAAGTGGCACCCAATGAGGCGAGGAAGGCCACCGTGATGGCCAGGCCGATCAGCAGCATCATGCCCGGCTGCCGGGCCCGTAGCTCCTCGACCGCCCCGGCCAGGAACGGCCGGCCACCCCAGACGAAGACGATAACCCCCAGCACCGGCGAGACCCAGGTCGTCCAGCCGGACGCCGGCACGGCATACCCGACCAGGTCGGCGAACATCGGGCTGAAGCCGACGACCGGCACAGCCAGGGCCAGCATGATCCAGAAGAGCCGGCGGAACTGGCCGACGTGGTCGCCGTGACCAGCATGACCCCCGTGCGCGGCGTGCCCGGCGTGGTGCTCGCCCTCCTGCGGCGCGTGCCCGGCGTGGTGGAGCTCGCCGTCCCCGGGCGGTTGCCCGGCATGGTGCGCGTGCCTGCCTCCGTGGCCTTCGCCCGACCCGGTCTCCACGTACTCCTCGCACACACTGCCCAGGTCGTGCTCCGGCCGGGACCCGACGCGGTGAGCGGCGTCGGCAGCATGGACCGGGCCGCGAAGATCCTGCCCCGGCTGGGCATCGGCCCTGTCGGACCCGTCCTTGGGGTGCTGCGCGTGCGCACCATGGTCACGGTCGGAGAACTGGTTCGGGCTCATAGTGGTGACAACGCCATACCCCTAGGGGGTATTTCGCGACTCGGTAGTATTGAGGCGCCCTGCCCGGACGACGAGCCGGGCGTGGCGGTGACCCTGACCGTTTCCCGAGTATGCTCGCCCGTGTCTTCAGGCCGACAGGGACTTCTGGAGCTGGGCGAGCAGGTCGGCCGGTGGCAGCCACATGGAGGGGTACTCCCCGTACCAGCGCCGCTGCCCCTCGCCGTCGATGAGGACGAAGCTGTGGCCGGGCAGCCCGGCGTGCATGCCCTTACCCAGGGTGCCGTAGGCCTGGGAGACGCGTCCGTCGTCCAGGAGGAACGGGGTGCGGACCCCGTTGAGCTGCATGTCGGTGGTGATCTGCTCGCGGGTGTTCATCACGATCGGAAGGAAGGTGATGTCGAGGCCCTCGAACAGCGCCGCGTTCTTCTCGATCTCGGCCATCTGCACGAGGCAGGACTGGCAGCCGGCTCCCTCGTTGAAGTACAGGACCACGTTGCGGCCGCGGAACTGGGTCAGGCTGACGGCGCTGCCTGCGGTGTCGCTCAGGGTGAAGTCCGGCGCGGCGTCGGCGAGCTCGGTAGACGCCGGGCGCGAGGTCAGCAGCATGGCTGTGACGACCGCGGCGACGAGCACCAGCGCGGTGCCAACCAGGCCGTAGCGACGGGCTCGGCGACGGCGATCTTCGGACCGCGTCTCGGCGGCGATGCGGGCCAGTCGGGACTCACGGGCTGATCTGGTGGACACGTCGACTCCTTCAGGTGCGTGCGTCGTCTGGGGGGACGCTTGGGGTATGCGGTGCTGCGCCGTGGTGGCAGCCCTCGCCGGCAGGGTCCTGGGCGGCCGGGTCCGCGGCGTCCGTGGGCGCATCGACCCCCGGCCGGCGGCGGTCACGAAGGGTGGCGACGACGAAGACGGCGGCCAGGGCGAACACGGCGAGGCCGAGCACCGGCTCGGGTACCGGGGAGGTCCACTGCTCGACCCGGGTGAAGAAGCCGGCAAGGCCACGCCCGGCCGCGACCTGGATCGTCGGGCCGCTGGTCATGGTGCCGGTACCGGCGAGGTAGAGGACGAAGACGCCCATAGTGGCGAACCCGGCGGCCACCACCAGGTTGATCGAGTTGGTGTGCACGACGCGGGTGCCCACCCGCAACCGCATCGCCCGTGCCTGCAGAAGGTTGCGCTCGCCGAGCCGGAAGCGGTCCCAAGCCAGGGCGGTGAGGAACAGGGGGAAGACCATGCCGAACGTGTACGCCAGACCGAGGGTGAGGCCGCCGACCGCCGAGCCGGAGAGCGCGGACAGGGTCATGACGCCGACCAGCACAGGAGCGCAGCAGGCGCTGGCGATACCGGAGAACACCCCGAGACTGAAGAAGCTCAGGCCGTCACCGCCCCTGGTGTCGGGCGCGCGCAGGGAGGCGGGCAGGGTGAGCATGCGGCCGGAGACGCTCAGCGCGGCCAGGGCCAGCATCAGCACGCCGCCGGCGTAGTACAGGGGGATGTGGTAGTTCGCCACCGCCGAGGCCACCAGGCCGATGCCCAGGGTGATCGGCACCAGCACCAGCGCGAGCCCGGCGGCGAAGAGGAAGGTCAGCGGCAGCAGCCGCCACCGCCGGTTCTTCACGGCTGCGGCGAGGTAGCTGGGGGCGAGGAACACGATGCAGCAGGGGGCGAAGAGCGCCACCCCGCCGGCGAGGAAGGCCGCCAGGACGGAGCCGGTCGTGAGCAGCTCTCCCATCTCAGGCCCCGAGCAGGCGCAGGAGCTTGCGGCGCGGCAGCCTGCCCTGGCTGAAGAAAGACCCGTCGACCAGCACCAGCGGAGTCATCGCGGCGCGGTGCTCGCGCATCAGGGCCTGTCCGTCGGCGGCGCGTGCGTCCAGCGAGGTGACCTCGATCGCGTGGCCGTCCCGGGCGAGCCCGGCCAGCACGGCGTGCGCGTCGTCGCACAAGTGGCAGCCGGGGTTCTCGACGACGGCGACCCGCACTGGTCGCGGCACTGTGGTCACGGGGGTTCCTCTCCTGCACCGGGATGACGGGACCAGCCTCACAGCCGCGACCTGCGACTGCCGTGGCCGTCTTATGGAGGTTTGCTGTCGTCACTGCGGGGCTCGCCCTCGGATCTCCACAGAACTGTCGTCGGGAGACCGGGCGAGGCCTGCACAGTGGTGGCTATGGCCACATCCGCGCTCGAGCTATCCGCTCCGACCCGTCGAGGGCCCCGTACCTGGTGGGCAACGGTCCGTGCCGGCTTCGGGGCGGCCCTGGGGCTGGTGCCCCACGTCCTGCACCATGTCGGCCTGATCGCCGGGACCGCGCTGCTGACCGGTGCGCTAGGCAACGGCGTCCTCTACCTGGTGGGGCTTCTGCTGAGCATCCCCCTGCTGCGCCGACTCCGCTCGCGGTTCGGCACCGGGTGGGCACCGGCCCTGGGCGTCGTCGCCTTCACCGCCATGTTCGCCCTGTCTGCGTTCGTGGTGGGTCCACGCATCGGCGCGGCCGACTCCCCCGCGCCGACGCCCACCACCCCGTCGTCCTCGGTCACGACTCCCGCCGAGCACGACGGGCATCACTGACCTGCCCCGGCCGCTCGGTCCCCCACCACCCTTGTGTTACGGGCGGGCGGGCGACTCCGGCCCGGCCGGCCTGGGCCGGCCGGGGCCTCGCGCCTAGTGGCCGCCGTGGCCGTCGGTTCCCCCGCCGTCCCCGGTAGCACCCTTCGGCACGTCAAGGGTCACCGGCGCCTGGGCCGGTACAGGCGTGCTGGAAAAGCTGATGCCGTTGGGCGTGTCCCCGACCGGGACACGCGCGACGACCGCCAGCTCGTCCAGATCGACGACGGCCACGTCGTCGGCGTAGAGGTTGGTGACGTAGGCGTGACGCCCGGAGGGGTCGACGACGACGCCGTGGGCGCCCTGACCGGTCTCCACGGTCCCCGCCACCGTGAAGGTCCGGGTGTCGATGACCGACAGGCTCGTCCCCGGTGCTGCCTCGGTGCCCTGGTTGGCGGCGAGCAGGTAGCGGTCGTCGGGGCTGACGTAGGTCTGGATCGGCCCGTCCCCGACCGCGACCCGGCCGACGACCTCGCGACTGGCCATGTCGACCTTGACCACCTGGTCCTGGGCGCTGACCGAGGCGTACACGAACCGCCCGTCGGGGGAGAAGGCGACCTGTGCCGGGGCGGTGCCGACCTCGATGTCGGCCACCGTGGTGCGGGTGCTGGTGTCGACCACGCTCAGCGTGCTGCCCGCCACGTTGGCCACGACCAGCCAGCGGCCGTCGGGGCTGGGGCGCAGCCCGTGCGGCCCGGCACCCACCGGGATCGTGGCCTCCACGTCGCCGGACGCCGTGTCGATCACGGTCACGGTGCCGTCCGCGCCGTCGCTGGTGTATGCCGTGCGCCCGTCCGGGCTGATCACGACGTGGGCGGGCGCGCCGCCGGTGGTCACCGTGCGTGTCAGGTCCAGCGACCGCGCGTCGAGCGCGACGGCGAGCGAGTCGTGACCGCTCACCGCCCACACACTGGCGCTGTCGGGTGAGACCTGCACGTTGTGCGGCCCCTCCACCCCGCGGACCGTGGTGACGACCCTGTTCGTCGCCGCGTCAATGACGCTCAGGCTGGCGTCCTCCTCGTTGGCCACCCACACCGCACCGGTGACCATCCCCTCATGCTCCGCCGCGGTGGACGGTGTCGCGGTGGAGGGGGCGGCGGCTGTCGGGGCGAGGGCTGCGGGGGTGGACTCCGGCGCGCCTGGCACGGTGCCTGCGGTCCCACCGTCCCCGCCGAGCGCGACCGCCGCCGCCGTGCCTCCGACGGCGATCGCCAGGCCACCGGCCACCACCCAGCCGGTCGCCCGCCGCCGCGGACGACCGTGCTCTCCATTCCGGGGGGAACCGGCCCTGCCTGGTCGCTCGTTTGCCATGAGACACCTCCTGTTGCGTGGGCCACCTGGTGCGGCCCGTACCGCCACAACTGTGAGTCCTCCGGACGGCGACGAAGGGGCGTTCAGGTGGCGATTTGATGGAATTGCGTTAGTCGGTGTCCTCGGGCTCGTCCTGCCCCGGGCCAGGGTGAGTCGCGCCCCCGCGCACGGACCGGATCAACGGTGCCTTGCCGAGGGCGGTCCGAGAGACGGCCGGCACCCGCACCGCCCGGACCGGAGGCGCGTCGGCGCCCGCCAGTGCGAGCGCGTCAGCCAGACGCCAGCCGCCCTGGCCGGTGTCGACACGTTCGGCCAGGCCGGTGATGTGGATGGTGATCCCTGTGTCGTCCTGGACGACCTGCCAGCCGGTGAGGGGCAGCAGCTCCATGGCCCGGTGAATGATGTTGGCCTGGACGAGGATGTGACCGCCGCGGGCCGCGGGGAGGCGCAGCGCCTCCTTGGCTCTGCCCTGGACGCCGCCGATGCGGATGAAGGGTCGGCCGCACGGGCATGGTGGGCCGGGGAGCATCCGTACCGAGTCGCTGAGCTCGTACCTGATCAGAGGCAGGGTGCGGGAGCCTAGGACGGTGACCAGCAGCCTGCTCCCGTACTCCCTGGGGGTGACTGGGCGACCCTCGTCGTCGACGACCTCGGTGATGACC
>QEUR01000166.1 GCA_003577095.1 Acidobacteriota bacterium | reverse complement strand
TGCGCGCGGCGGTCCCGGGCCCAGGCCATCCCGGAGAAGAAGAGGAAGAAGTAGAGCGCCTGCATGGGCAGCGTGCTCATCGTCATCGGCAGGACCAGCCCGAGCACGAGCATGTGCACGCCCGCGGCGACCGTGACCAGGACCGGGTGGCTGCGCCGGAAGGGCACGAGGGCGGCTGCGGTGACCATGCCGAGGTACTGCCAGGGCACGCCGTGGGGCTCGTCCTCGAAGGCGCCCAGGCTCCGCATCGCCTCGGCCCCGACCGCCGCGACCAGGAGGGCGCCCAGCGCCAGCCACAGGTCGTTGCGCCGCTCGCCCGGCGTGGGGCCCGGGCGTTCCCACCCGGTGTCGGCGCCGGACCAGGACTCGATGGTGCTCACCCCACCAGGGTAGGAGCCCGGACGGGCGTGGCGCCTCGGCCGTAGGTCGTAGGTCGGGCGACCGAGACGGGGTCGTGCCTCAGGCGGCGGGCGGGCGGATGACCGCGGTGCCGCCGAGGAAGGGGCGCAGCGCCTCGGGCACGTGGACGGAGCCGTCCTCCTGCTGGTGGTTCTCCAGAAGGGCGATGATGGGCCGGGTGCTGGTCAGCGCGGTGCCGTTGAGCGTGGCCACGGTCCGGGTGCCGCCGCCCTCCGGGTCGCGCTCGCGGATGTTGAGCCGGCGCGCCTGGAAGGTGGTGCAGTTGGAGGTGGACGTCAGCTCGCGGTAGCGCTCCTGCGTGGGGACCCACGCCTCGCAGTCGTACTTGCGCGCGGCGGGGCCGCCCAGGTCGCCGGCCGCGACGTCGATGATCCGGTAGGGCACCTCGAGGGCGTCCATCACCCGCCGCTCGATGCGCAGGATGTTGGCGTGCTCGGCCTCGGCGTCCTCGGGGCGGCAGAAGACGAACAGCTCGGTCTTGGTGAACTGGTGGACCCGGAAGATGCCGCGGGTGTCCTTGCCGTAGGAGCCCGCCTCGCGCCGGTAGCAGGTCGAGGTCGCCGCGTAGCGCAGCGGCCCGGCCGACAGGTCGAGGATCTCGTCGGAGTGCAGGGCGGCGAGCGCCACCTCGGAGGTGCCGGTGAGGTAGAGGTCGTCGGCCTCCAGGTGGTAGACCTCGTCGGCGTGCGCGTCGAGGAAGCCCGCGCCGGCCATCGCCTGCTCGCGCACGAGCGTCGGCGGGACGACCGGCACGAAGCCCTCCTCCTGCGCGACCTGCTGCGCGAGGGCCATCAGCGCGTGCTCGAGCCGGGCGCCGATGCCCAGCAGGTAGTAGAAGCGCGCGCCCGAGACCTTGGCGCCACGGGCGGTGTCGATCGCCCGGTGCAGCTCGCCCAGCTCGAGGTGGTCGCGGGGGACGAAGCCCTCGGCCGCGAAGTCCCGCGGGCTGCCCACCTCCTCGAGGACCACGTAGTCGTCCTCGCCGCCGACCGGCACCCCGTCCTTGACGATGTTGCCGATCCTGCGCAGGGCCGCGTCGCGCTCGGCGAGCGCCTCGTCGGCCTCCGCCTGGAGGGCCTTGACGCGCGCGGCCAGGTCCTTGACCCCGGCGAGCAGCGCCTGCTTCTCCTCGCCGGTGGCGCGGGCGACCTCCTTGCCGTGGGCCTTCTGCTCGGCGCGCGCGGCCTCGAAGCCGGACAGCGCGGTGCGGTGCCGCTCGTCGGCGGACAGCACCTGGTCGACCACCCCGGGGTCCTCGCCGCGGGCCCGCTGGGAGGCGCGCGCCCGCTCGGGATCGGCACGGAGCTCACGGAGGTCGATCATGCGGGCCAGCCTATCGGTGGGCCGCGGGGCCCGGGAGCCCTCCTCGGCGGCCTCGCCCGCGCGAGGGTGGGCGGAGCCGGATACGGTGACCGGTATGCAGAGTGCTGGGGGTGGACGCCGGGCCGCCGTCGTCGTCAACCCGACGAAGTTCAGCGACGTGGGGCGGGTCCGGCGACAGGTCGTGCGCGCGTGCCGCAGGCACGGGTGGGCCGACCCGCTCTGGCTGGAGACGACGGCCGAGGACACCGGCACCGGACAGACCCGGCAGGCGGTCGAGGCCGGGGTGGACCTGGTCTGCGCGCTGGGCGGTGACGGCACGATCCGCACGGTGGGCGCCGAGCTGGCCGGCACGGCGATGCCGATGGGGCTGCTGCCCGGCGGCACCGGCAACCTGCTGGCACGCAACCTGGAGCTGCCGATCGACTCCCTCGACTCCTGCCTCGCGGTCGCCCTTACCGGCCAGGACATGCGGATCGACACCTGCCTGCTGGACCTGGTGCGGCCCGCCCGCGCCGCCACCCGCCCGACCGGCGACACGGTCGGCACGGTCCCGCCCCCGACCGGCGACACGGTCGGCACGGCATACCGGCCGGACCGCGGGGCCCTGCACGGGGAGCGCGAGGAGCACGTCTTCCTGGTGATGGCCGGGCTGGGCTTCGACGCGGAGGTGATGGCGGCGGCGCCCGAGGGGCTCAAGGCCCGGGTGGGGTGGCCCGCCTACATCGTGTCCGGGCTGAGGCACCTCAAGGGGCCGCAGTTCGCGGTGGCGGTCAAGGTCGACGGCGCGGAGCCCTTCCGCCGGCGGGTGCGCAGCGTGATGGTCGGCAACGTCGGCAAGCTCCAGGGGGGCATGGACCTGCTGCCCGACGCGCTGGCCGACGACGCCAGCGTCGACGCGGTCCTGCTCTCCCCCGAGGGCGTGGTGGGGTGGGCTGCGACGATCGCCCAGCTGAGCACCCGTCGGCGGTTCGGCCACTCCCGCGTGGACCACGTCCAGGGTCAGGAGGTGCGGGTGGTCTGCGACCGTCCGGTCGCCGTCGAGATCGACGGCGACCCGATCGGCGAGGCGACCGCGATGCGGGTGCTCGTCCAGCCCGGCAGCCTGGTGGTGCGGGTGGCGGGCACCGGACGCGGGGAAGCACGGCGGCACATCGACGCGCTGTCCGACCAGGGCCGGGAGCCGCTGCCCCAGCCGCACCACGACGACCGCGTCGTGCACGGGGACTGAGTCAGGCCTCGCCGCCCAGACCGCCCTCGCGGGCCCGGGCCGGACCGCGTCAGTCGGCCCGGCCGCTGCGCGCGGCGTCGAGCGCCTGGCGCTCCTCGGGCGTGAGCACCACCTCGGGGTCCCCCGCGAACACCGCCTTGCCGTAGGTCCGGCTCTCCCCCCGCGCGTGGATCGAGCTGATGACCACGCCGTGGCCCGCGTCGTCGAGGAACGCGGCGCTGAAGGACATCCGCCCGCCCATGTCCCCGAAGGCGTCGTAGCGCACCACCGCCACGTGCCGCAGCGCACCGGCCACGTCGCCGCGCAGCCGGGCCACCTCCGACTCGAGCACCTCCAGCCGCTCGGCACGGACGGCGTCCGCGGCCCCGTCCGGTCCCCCGCCCGCCCGCGCGAGGCGCCGGTCCACCACGCGCAGCCGCCGCCAGGCGACCGCCGCCAGCAGCAGCGCGAGCAGGGCCACCCCGACGGCGGTCAGCAGCAGCGCGAGCACCATCGGGTCGAGTCGGTCCACGCCCCGAGGGTATGCCGTCGCGCCGCCGCCGGCGCGGTTCCCGCCGGACCGGCACGGTCGGACGCACAGGTCGCCCCCTCCCCGGCGTGGCACCATGCCACCAGCACGGGCGAGCTCGACCACGGCGGCGCGGGAGGAGGCGGACGATGGCACGGACGGCGCGGCGCGCTGCCTGGCTGCTCGTCGTGCTCGTCCTGGGGTCCTGGGTCGTCGCGGCGGTCGCCGCCGGGACCGGGGTCGCCCCGCGTGCCGGGAGCAGCTCGACCACGCCGGACTCGCTCGGGGCGCCCGGCGCAGGTCCGGTCGTGGTCGTCGGCGTTCCCGGCCTGACGTGGGACCTGGTCTCGCCAGGGGTGACGCCCGAGATCCACGCGCTGGCCGAGCGGGGCGGGGCCGCGGCGCTGGTCCTTCGCGGCACGCACGAGGTGACGTGCGCCGCCGACGCGTGGCTGACGCTCGGGGCGGGGCAGCGGGCCGCCACCGACGTCGAGGGGTGCGGCGACGCAGGATCCGAGCGCGGCCCGTCTGGCGACCGCCCGGCGCCAGTGCACGCCCGCGAGGTCGTGACCGCCGACGGCGACGGTGCGCAGGTCGACCCGGCCGTGTGGGACCGGTGGGTCCAGGAGGCGCTGCGCCGGTCGTTGGCCGCCCGGCCGGGGACCCTCGCCGGCACGGTCTCGGCGGCCGGGTCCTGCGTCGCCGCCTACGACCCGCTCGCGGCGCTCGGTGCCGCGGACGAGGAGGGCCGCGTCGCGGCATACCTTCCCGGCGACCACCTGCTCCCCGACCGGCTCGCACCGGGGTGCGCGGTGCACCTGATGTCGACGCCACCGGTCACCGCCCCGGACCGCGCGACGTCCACGGCGGGCCCCGCGCAGGTCGACAGCGTCGTCGTCGACGAGCGGGTCCTCGGCGAGGTGGACGCCGCCGTCGGCGCGCTGGCGGACCGGCTCCCGGCGGGGTCGTCCCTTCTTGTCGCCGGGCTGGGCCACCCGCGGGACGAGGCGGTCGCCACGGCGCTCGTCGTGCACCCGGTCCAGACCGGGACGGAGGGGGCGAGCCTGACGAGCGGCTCCACCAACCAGCGCGGGCTGGTCCAGCTGACCGACCTGACCGCGACCGTGCTGGTCGGTGCGGGCGCCGGCGACGGGAAGCTGCCCGACGCGCTGGCCGGCGCGCCCGTGGCGGCGGCAGCCGACCCCGACGGTCTCGCGCACGCGCAGGACCTGGCCGCCGCGGTGAGCGGTGCCAAGACGCTCGCGCCGGTCGTGCTGGCGACGACGGCGGTCCTGCTGGTGCCGCTCCTGGCGCTGGGCCTGGTGCGGCGGTGGGGCCGGGTGGTGGCGGTGGTGTCCACCGTCGCGACGGCCGTCCCGGTCGCGACCTGGCTGGCCGGGCTGCTGCCGTGGTGGCGCTCGGAGCGTCCTGCCGTGGCGCTGACCGCGGGGGTGCTGGGCGCGGCGGCGCTGGTCGCCGTGCTGGCCTGGGCCGGACCGTGGCGTCGTCACCTGCTCGGTCCGCCGGCGGTCGTGGCGGCGGTGACGCTGGCGGTCGTCGGGGCGGACGCCCTGTGCTCCTCCCGCCTGGGCCTGGTGTCGGTGCTCGGGCTGCAGCCGGTGACGGCGGGCCGGTTCTACGGGCAGGGCAACGTCGGGTTCGGGACCGTGCTTGGCGCCTTCCTCGTGGTGGCTGCGGCGGTCCTGACCTGGCTGCCGGGGGGCCCGGCGGCTGCGGAGCGCGGCGCCGATCCGTCCGGACCTGCCGCCCGGGGTGGAGCGCGGAGCGGGGTCCGCCGGGGCGCCGGGGCGGCGCTCGCGGTCCTGCTGCTCGGCGGCGGGCTCACGCTGGTCAACGCGGCGCCGTGGGGCGGGGCCGACTTCGGCGGGGTGCCGGCCATGGTGGTGGCCACCGGCCTGCTGGTCCTCACCGCCCTCGGGCTGCGCTGGCGGACCCGCAACCTGCTGGGGCTCGCGGTGCTCGGCTTCCTCGTCGCCGCCGCGGTCATGGTGCTGGACTGGCTGCGCGGGCCGGAGCGCCGCACCCACCTGGGCGCCTTCGTCCAGCAGGTGATCGACGGCGAGGCGTTGGGCATCGTCACCCGCAAGTTGGACCAGAGCCTCGGCATCCTCGTCGACTACCCGCTGTCGTGGCTGGCCGTGGCGGCGCTGGTCGCCGTCGCCGTCGTGGTCGTGCGCCGCCCCCGCTGGTCGGCCCGCCTGTGGGAGCCGGCCGGCGCGCACCCGGCGGCGACGGCGGGAGTCGTGGCCATGGTGCTCGGCTGGGTGCTCAACGACTCCGGCATCGCCGTCGTGGCCCTGGCGCTGGCGGTGCTGGTGGGCGCCGCGCTCACGGTGCTCGGCGGGTCCTGGACCGCCGGGTCGGCAGGAGCGGGCCGGGGCGGCAGCGCCGCGTCCGTCACCTGACCAGCGCCGCCACCTCGCCGGTCAGCCGCTCGAGCGCGGCCTCGCGCCCGGCCAGCGCGAGCAGCAGCCAGCGCGCCTCGCCCCGGACGACCCGTCCCTCTCCCCAGGTCCACCCGGTGTCGGTCGCGACCAGGCGCACGCCGCTCAGCGGCGGTCGCAGCCGGATCAGCCGACGCTCGTTGAGCGCGACGACCCGCTCGGCCGCGGTGGTCGCCGCCTCCGGCGGCACGGGCTCGTCGATGCCGAGCGGCACGCAGATGTCCTGCGTGTGCACGAGGATGTCGATGAGCGGCTCCAGCGGCGTCACGAACGGCGCCGTGCGCCTGCTCCCGACGAAGGACCTCAGCGTGGCCACGATCTCCTCGCGCCCGGCGCGCAGGTGCACCGCGGACTCGCGGACCATGGCGTTGTAGGAGCCGGTCCGCAGCAGCCACGGCAGCACGTCGCGCACGCGGGCCTGCGCCAGCGTCAGGTGCGCCGCAACGTCGCGCACCCTCCACCCCGCGCACAGCGAGGGGACCTGCCAGCTCTCGTCAGGGAGTCCGTCGAGGAGGTCGGCGAGCCGGGCCCGCCGGGCGTCGATGTGGCCCCAGACCGTGTCGAGCTCCATGCCGACCTCCCCAAATTGGTCAATGTCTCTGACTATGATGATCCTCGTGGACAGCACGGCCGTCAACCCCTCCCCGACCCCCAACGTGGGCGTCCTGCTCTTCCTGGCCCACCGCGCGCTCGAGGAACGGGCGCTGCGGGCCGTGCAGGCGGCGGGCGCCGAGGACCTCACGCCGTCGCAGGCCCGGCTCCTGCAGCGGGTCGACCCCGGCGGCACCCGTCTGGTCGAGCTGGCCGAGCGGGCCCTGGTGACCAAGCAGTCGGCCGGCTTCCTCGTCGACCAGCTAGAGAAGGGCGGGTATGTCGTGCGCGTCCCCGACCCCGACGACGGCCGCGCGCGGCTCGTGCGCCTCACGCCCCGGGCCGAGCGGCTGGTCCCCGTCGGGCAGGCGGCGGTCGACGCGACCCTCGCGGAGTGGCGCGACCACCTCGGCGCGGCCCGGATGCGTCACCTCGTGGACGCGCTGACGCGGCTGCGCGAGGTCACCGACCCGTTCGCCTAGAGCTCGTGCCAGGTGCCGCCGGCGCGTCGGCGCACCGTCCGGCCGAGACGCCCCGACGCGGCCGATCGCCCGGCCCGCACCGCACCCGCCCGCACGGCGCGCCCGGTCGTCGCCGCGCGCGCGACCGCGGCCC
>QEUR01000165.1 GCA_003577095.1 Acidobacteriota bacterium | reverse complement strand
TCCGGGCGCCGGACCATGATGGCCGGTCGCGGGCCGGGGCGCCACCGGTTTCCGCGCCGCCCGGCGGGCGCGGCGCTCGGCGGCTGCGGCGCCGTCGGCAGCACTCACGCCCCGGCGGCGCTCAGCCGTCGACGGCGAGCACCAGCGGCAGCACTGCCTCCGCGCCGGCCAGGCGCAGCTCGCGCGCCGCGACCGTCAGGGTCCACCGGGAGTCGACGACGTCGTCCACGAGGAGGACCGGGCCGCGCAGGTCCTGCAGCGCGGCACGCAGCTGCGGCCCCACGGCGATCCTTCCCCACACGTTGGCCAGCCGGAAGGCGCTGTTGCCGCCCGGCTCGCCCACCGGTCCGCCGTCCACGTAGTCCAGCGTCCCCAGCAGCGGCAGCCTTCCGATCTGGCTGATCTGCTCGGCGAGGGACCCGACCACGGCCGGGCGGCGGCGCGAGGGCATCGCGACGACGCCGGCCGGACGGGTCGCCCACCCCCAGCCGGCCAGCACCTGGACCACGCCGCGCACGACCTCGGGCGGCACCGGGCTGCCGGGCTGCTCCGCGGCGTCCGGGTCCTCCGGGTCGACCACGCGGGTGCCCTCGGCGAGCACGGTGCGCAGCCGCTGCCCCCACCCCAGGTCGGAGAGCCGGGCGAGAGCCCTCCCCGGATCGGCCTGCTCCTCGGCGGGGATCCGGCCCTTGACGTCGACGCCGAGGCGCGGCATGCCGGTCGGCCACTGCGCGCGCGCCTCCACGGTCACACCGACGCCGCCGAGCTGGGCACGGGCGGCGCCGACCGCCTCGTCCGGGACGTCGGTCGGGTACCAGACGCCGGCACAGTTGTCGCATCGCCCGCAGGGGCTCGCCGTCGGGTCGTCCAGGGTCTCCTGGAGGAAGGCCATCCGGCACTGGTCGGTGGCCTGGTAGGCGAGCATGAGCTCGGCCTCGCGCACCCGTGCGTCGGCCACCCGCTGGTAGCGCTCCCGGTCGTAGACCCACGGCTCGCCGGTGCCGACCCAGCCGCCCTGGACCTTGTCGACCGCGCCCTCGACGTCGAGCACCTTCAGGAGCAGCTCGAGCCTGGTACGGCGCACGTCGACCATCGTCTCCAGGGCCGGCGTGGACAGCGGGCGCTGCGCGTCGGCGAGCGCGGCCAGCACCGCGTCCGCCTGGTCCTGGCGCGGCATCGACACGGTCGCGAAGTAGGACCAGATGTCCCGGTCCTCCGAACCGGGCAGGAGGATGACGTCGGCCCGGTCGGTGGCGCGACCGGCGCGGCCGACCTGCTGGTAGTAGGCGACCGGCGAGCTGGGGGCTCCCAGGTGCACGACGAAGCCGAGGTCCGGCTTGTCGAAACCCATCCCCAGCGCGCTCGTGGCGACGAGAGCCTTGACCTGGTTGTCGCGCAGCGCCGCCTCCATCCGCTCCCGCTCCTCGGGGTCGGTCCGCCCCGTGTAGGCGGCCACCTCGTGGCCCGCCGCGCGCAGCGCCTCGGCGACGTCCTCGGCGGCGGACACGGTCAGGCAGTAGACGATGCCGCTGCCGGGCAGGTCGGCCAGG
Source organism: Acidobacteriota bacterium (assembly GCA_003577095.1). Lineage (GTDB taxonomy): Bacteria > Actinomycetota > Actinomycetes > Actinomycetales > Dermatophilaceae > Ornithinicoccus. The sequence continues at coordinate 5,614 of QEUR01000165.1, read as the reverse complement.
TGGGCCACGATCCAGCCCAGGCGCTGCTCCGGCGTGAGCCGGGGCAGCACGCCCAGGCGCAGCGACGCCCGCGCCAACGGGCCGCGGACGGTGCGCACGGTCGCTCCCCCGACGCCCAGCTGCTCCACCACGTCCTCCACCACCCGCTCGTTGGCGGTCGCGGTGGTCGCCAGGACCGGCGTCCCGGCGGGCAGCGCGTCCAGCAGGGTCCGGATGCGCCGGTAGTCGGGCCGGAAGTCGTGGCCCCAGTCGCTGATGCAGTGCGCCTCGTCGACGACGAGGAGGCCGCAGCGGGCGGCGAGGTCGGGCAGCTGCTCCTCCCGGAACCGCGGGTTGTTGAGCCGCTCGGGGCTGACGAGCAGCACGTCCACCTCGTCGGCGGCGAGGGCCGCGCGCACCGCGTCCCACTCGGTCGCGTTGGCGGAGTTCATGGTGACGGCGCGCACGCCTGCCCGGGCGGCAGCGGCGATCTGGTCGCGCATCAGGGCCAGCAGCGGCGAGACGATGATGGTGGGCCCGGCGTGCTGGGCGCGCCGCAGGGCGGTGGCCACGAAGTAGACGGCCGACTTGCCCCACCCGGTGCGCTGCACGACGAGCACCCGGGAGCGTTCCTGGACCAGCGCGAGCACGGCGTCGAGCTGCCCCTCCCGGAACTCGGCGTCCGGCCTGCCGACCAGCCTGCGCAGCGCGTCGTGGGCGGAGGCGACGAGCTCCTCGTCGGGCGTGCCGACCCCGGCCCCCTCGACGGTGGCGGCTCCTGCGGTGTCCTGGCTCCACGTCATGTCTCGACGGTAACCGCAACGCCCGACAACCCATCGTCCCCGTCCACAGGGCCGACGTGCGACGCGTCCCCGCCACCGGTCCCGGTTGGGCCTTCGGGCCTTGGTGTGGTCCGATAGCGGCATGACCGAGCCCACCGCGATGCCCTTCCAGGACGGCGAACGCCGCGACGGGGACGCCCACGACGACGGCGCGGCGGCCGAGCAGGCGCCCGCCTCCGACCTGCTCCCGCCGGCCGAGACCGAGACCGACCTGCTCGCGGCCCGCGTCGAGGGGCCCGAGGACCAGGAGGGGATGACCGCGCTCTGGCGGGCCACGATGGGCCTGCCGAGCTGGTGGTTCATCGCGGTCGGCGACCCCGGGCTCGAGTCCCCGGCGGCGGCGGAGATCGACGACAAGCTCATGCTGCTGACCTTCACCAACTCCGAGCGCGCGCGGCACTTCGCGGTGCAGAACGGCATGATCCGCGTCGACGAGGACATGCGGGCGATCTCGCTGACGCCGTCGGAGGTGGTCGCATCGGCCGACGTCTACCGGTCGGCCGAGATCGAAGGACTCATGTTCGACCCGCACCTGACCGGCTACTTCATCTCCACCGACCAGCTCCCGGTGGTGTGGCAGGCCATCGCGGAGGCGGGGGACGACGCCCAGGAGTCACCGCAGGGCTGACGGCATACCGCCGAATGTGGCCGGCCCTCCCCCGGGTCGGCCCGTCCACGGTCGTCAGGGGATGACCAGTGTCTGGCCCGCCGCGATCTCGGTCGTGCTCAGCTTGTTGGCGCGCTGGATGTCGGTGATGGCCTGGCTCAGCGGCAGCTCGGGGAGCTGCTCGGCCGCGATCTGCGACAGCGTCATGCCGGGCTCGACGACGACGGCGCTGCTCGCGCCGGCGGGACCCATGGCGTTGACCAGCGAGGCCACCGCCAGCACCAGGACCAGCAGGACGGTGCTGGTGAAGGTCAGCCGCCCGCGGCGGGTGATGCGCAGCGCGGCGGGCCGTGCGGCGCGCTCGTGCGGGCCGACGACACGCAGGTGGCCGCCCGGGCGACGGGCTGCCCGGACGCCGAGCGACTCCGCGCCGGCGGCGACGGGGAACAGGTCGACGGCTGCTGTGCTCATGGTGGTCCTCCTCGATGTCGTCAGACGCGTGTGCGATAGCACGTCTGTCCTATGTCTAGCACGGCTGTCCGCATTTGTCGACACGCCGGTCGAACAGATGTTTGCTCGATCGCCCCGGGCGCCGTACGCTGTGTGCATGTCAGGAACTCAACCAGCGACCACTGACAAACCCTCTGACCTGGCCTGACGGTCAGGACCTGGCAGCGGAGGAGACGGGGACGACAGACATGGCAACGATCCACGAGATGCCCGACCGCGACGGGGGCGCGAAGCTCACCAACCGTCAGCAGCGCGTGCTGGCGGTCATCCGCGACTCGGTCGACGCACGGGGCTACCCGCCCAGCCTGCGCGAGATCGGGGAGGCGGTGGGACTGACCTCACCGAGCTCGGTCGCCCACCAGCTCAAGATGCTCGAGCGCAAGGGCTTCCTGCGCCGCGACCCCAACCGCCCGCGGGCCATCGAGGTCGTCGTGCCCGGCGCGGGCGACGGGCTGGGCTACCGCCGGGCCACCGGTCCGCAGCCGGGCGAGCAGGGCGCCGACGTCTACGACGAGACCGGCATCGGCGACGCGCGGCCGGAGGCCTCCTACGTGCCGGTGGTCGGTCGGATCGCGGCGGGCGGTCCGATCCTGGCCGAGGAGGCCGTCGAGGACGTCTTCCCCCTCCCCCGCCAGATCGTCGGCGAGGGGGAGCTCTTCCTGCTCAGGGTGGTCGGCGACTCGATGGTCGACGCGGCGATCTGCGACGGCGACTGGGTCGTGGTGCGCCGCCAGCCCACCGCGGTCAGCGGCGACATCGTCGCGGCGATGCTCGACAACGAGGCGACGGTCAAGACCTACAAGAAGAGCAAGGACAAGGTGTGGCTCATGCCGCACAACCCGGCCTACGAGCCGATCGACGGCGACCACGCCGTGGTCCTGGGCAAGGTGACCGCCGTCCTGCGCCGCGTCTGAGCGACCCCACCAGCCTCGTCCGGCGTCGGCTGCCACTGCGCCGGGCGACCACCGCAGCGCCGCCCCACTCGACCGGGGCGGCGTTGTGCTGCGCGGGGTTCAGGCGGAGGGCGCGGGTCCGTCGTCGACGGCGTAGTACTCGAACAGGTCCTGCTCGTCGTCCTCGGACAGGTGACCGTCGCAGGGGATGTCCGGGGCGCCCTTGATCATCGCCGTGCTGTAGGGCACCCGGATCTGGGTGTCCACGATCTCGGCCGTGCTCAGCGGGACGAACACCCTCCGTCCGCCGAACCAGCCGGTCCGGACGGTGACCCACGCCGGCTCGCCGGTCTTGTTGTCCAGGTAGACCTGGCCCATCGTGCCGACCTTCTCGCCGCCCTGGTCCACCACCTCGGCGTCGTACAGGGCGTTGAGCTGCTCCTGCGAGATCACGTCTTCCTCCTGGTTCCTCGACCCTCGTTCCCACGAAGGCCAAGGATGAGCAGACCACACCTGGGCGCCGGGCGCCAATTCCTCCCGGCCGCCGCAGGTCAGGGGCGTTCGTGCCGCCGCAGGCCGGGCGTCCCGGGAAGGTCGTCGGAGCCGTCGCGCAGGATGTTGAGCGGCGCACCGGTCACCGCCTGCTCCGGGGTGAGCGTCCCGTCGCCGATCACGTCGGACCCCTCCTCGCGCCACACGTTCTCGTCCCCGGTCGCGGACGGTCCGGCCAGCTCCTCCCCCTCCTCCAGCGCGTAGTAGCGGCGCAGCTGCGCGACCAGCTCGGCACCGAGGTGCTCGTCCGGCTCGACGGTCGGCGCCTCGCGCACCTCGTCGCCGGAGACCGCGACCCTCAGCCCGTCCTCGGTGCGCTCGGCGCCGGCGAGCGGCACGGGGTGCTCGCGACGCCCGAACCACCCGGTGTGCACGGCGATCCACGCCGGTCTGCCGGTCCGGTCGTCGAGGTAGACCTGGCGCACTGGGCCCAGCCGGTCGCCGTCGACGCTCCTTACCTCGAGGTCGTAGAGGGCGTCGATCTCCTCCTGGCTCACGTCCACGTCTCTCCTCCTGATCGTGCGCCCGGCTCGTGCGCGGGTGGCGCCGCCGTCACCCCCATCGCACCACGCTCAGGACGTCGCCGCACCCGCAGCGCCGCGCGTGCCGACCACGTCCCTGACGAGGCGGGGCAGGACGTCGTCGAGGAGGGCGTCCAGCTGCACGGTCGCCTCCGCGTCGCCGCGCGTCTGCCCCCTCGTCACCACGCCCACGGGTATGCCGTCGCGCGCCGCCCTGCGCACGAACCGGTAGCCACTCATCACCTGCAGCGAGGACCCGAGCACGAGGAGCATGTCGGCGCGGGCGGTCACCGAGAACGCCCGGTCGACGACGTCCTTGGGCACCGACCCGCCGAAGAAGACGACGTCCGGCTTGAGCCGGTCGTTGCCGCAGACCAGGCAGCGCGGCGCGCGGAAGCTGCGCACCGCCTCCTCGGGCAGGACGACGTCGCCGTCGGGGCGCACCTCACCGACCGTCCCGGGGTCGAAACCGGGGTTGGCCGCGGCCAGCCAGTCGTGCACCTGGTCGCGGTCGTAGCGCTCGCCGCAGTCCAGGCAGACCACCCGCGCCAGGTTGCCGTGCAGCTCGACCACGTCGGTGGCACCGGCCCGCTGGTGCAACCCGTCGACGTTCTGGGTGATGATCCCGACCACGACGCCCCCGGCCTGGAGCCGGGCAACCGCCTCGTGGGCGGCGTTGGGCCCGGCCGCCGCGAAGCGCTCCCACCCGGTGTAGGCGCGCGCCCAGTAGCGCTGACGAGCGGCTGCCGACCCGGCGAACTCGGCGTGCTGCATCGGCTGCACCCGGCGCATGCCGTCCGGGCCCCGGTAGTCCGGGATGCCGGACGCCGTCGACATCCCCGCCCCGCTGAGCACGACGACGCCGCCGTCGGCGACGAGGTCGCGCAGCACGGCATACCGGTGCTCGTCCACGGCGGTTCGTGGCGGGAGGTGGCGCGGGTGGGGCTCCATGCCCCCATCATCCACGCCGACGTCGGCGTCGTCCTCGTGCCGTGACCCGGGCGGACCCGGCCGGCGACCCGAGCGACCACGCCGCGACGGCCGCCTCGGGGTGCGGCGGGGCCGTCGGCGCCTCGAGCGCGACCACCTGCGGGCTGTGCCGGCGCACCGAGGCGTCGGCGACGAGGTAGCCGTGCCGCTCGAGCACCATCTGCTCACCGGCGGTGAAGGCGTCCAGGTCGGTGCGGATGCGGTTGATCTCGGCCACGCGCCCGGGATGCCCTCCGGCCGGGGACCCCAACGACCAGGCCGCCCCCTGCAGGTCGCCCGCGGACAGCGCGGCGCGCAGCCAGCGCAGCCGGGTGGTCTGGCCACCGGAGCCGGCGACGGAGAGGACGTGCCACAGCCGGCTGACCACGGTCGCGACCGCCCGCCCACGGAAGACCGCCCCACCGTCGCTGACCAGCACGGTCGCATGGTCCGACCAGACCCGCTCCACGCCGAGGTTGTCGTAGACACCCCCGTCGACGAGCTGGATCCGCCGCAGGATCGCCTCCCGCACCTCGTCCGGTTCGTCGGGGTCGGCCGTCCCGCCGACGAGCCCGAGCACCCTCCCGTCGAGCTCCATCGGCGCGAGGAAGGGTGGGTAGGCGCACGACGCCGCGACGGCGTCGACGATCCGAAGACTGGGAGGCGGGGCCGCGTGCCCGAGGCGGTCGTCGCCGATCCTCCCCCGCGGACCGACCGAGGCGGCGTCGGCGAACAGCCAGG
>QEUR01000164.1 GCA_003577095.1 Acidobacteriota bacterium | reverse complement strand
GAGGAGCTCGACGAGGTCGATCTCGATGTCGCCGGAGTCGGCCCGGCCGGTGATCGCCGGCACGTCGATGCCGGGGTTCCACCGGTCGCGCAGCTTGGCGCCGGGCTGGTCCTTCTGCGCGAACGCCTTGATCACCCCGAGCACGTGGTCGACCTCGCCCCCCTGGGGATGGCCGAGCTCGCGCACGGCGGTGTGCAGCGCCGCCGACATCGGCCGCCGCATCCCCTGGTCCGGGCGCGCCTCGTACTTCCCCGTGCCCCACCGCGTCCGCACCGCCGTCGAGCGCAGCGCGTTGAGCAGCACTGTCTTGCCCACGCCGCGCAGTCCGGTGAGGATCATCGACCGCTCCGGCCGCCCGCGCTGGATCCGCTCGAGCACCACCTGGAAGCGCTCCAGCTGCTCGTCGCGGCCGGCGAGCTCGGGCGGGCGCTGTCCGGCGCCCGGGGCGTAGGGGTTCCTGATCGGGTCCACGCTCGGACTGTATGCGGTGGTCTAGGGAATCTGTCAGAGACACGCAGACGCGACGATCGGTGGTGACGATCATGATGTATGCCGTGCTCTCGCGTCTTCGCTAGACGCCCGGATAGTGGTCGATCGAGCTTGTGCGGGGACGCTCCGATCGGGTCGTCTCGTCCGGTCTAGTCAGAGCACTAGAGTGGGGCAGATGGGACGAGAGCGGATCGAGCAGGTGAGCGTCGGGCAGCGCGTGACGGTCCGGCGCCGCCTCCCCGACGGCTGGGCCAGCGACGTGGTCGGCACCGTCGTCGCGCACGACGCCGGCGGGGTCACGCTCGCCACCACGCGACGGGGAGAGGTGCGGGTCCCCTACGACGAGGTCGTGGTGCACCGCGTCGTCCTCCCGGTCCCGTGGCGGATCGGGGCGTTCCTGCGCCGCGCCGGGGTCGCCGTGCTCGGTGCGGACGTCCTGCTCGCCGGACCGACGGACGGGGGGACGGCGGAGGTGGCCGTGGCCCTCGTCGACTCCCTCGTCGCCGCGGGCACCCCGGTCTTCGTCCTCGCGCGGGGGACGGGCCGGGTGTCCGAGGAGCTCGAGCGCGCGGGGCTCGGCCGGCTGGTGCCGGTCCTCCTCGGCGCGCAGGACCTCGGCCCCGCCGAGCCGGCCACGGAGGCCCTCGGCGCGGCGCACACGGAGATCGAGCGGCGGCTCGGGCGCCCGGTCGCGCGCGCGGAGGTGCACTTCACCGACAGCTCGGCCGGCAGCGTCGAGGCCGCGCGGCAGCTCGGCTGGCAGGGCCGGGTCTTCACCGCCCCCGCGCCCGGGCAGGCCTGACCGCGCGGCCCGCGGAGACGCGCTGCCCCCGGCTCTAGAGGATCGTGGCGTCCTGACCGCTGTCGCTCGTCAGCGGCTTGCCCGCACGCGCCCAGGACTGCATGCCGCCCTCGACGTTGACCACGTCGAAGCCCTGCTGGACGAGCCACTGGACGGCCCGGCCGGACCGGCCGTCGGTGCGGCAGACGACCGGGAGGGAGTCGTCGGTCACGGGCAGCTCGTCGAGCCGCGCCGGGATGTCGCCCAGCGGGATGTGGAGGGCACCGGGGGCGTGGCCCGCCGCCCATTCCCCTGGCTCACGCACGTCCACCATGAGAGCGTCGTCGGGCAGGTCGGACACGGGGACCGTGGGGATCTCGCTCATGGACCCATCCTGCCCCAGCTGACGGCCGGCGGCACGCGGCAGCCCGTCGGTGCGAGCCCGACGGGCTGCCACGCGCCTGTCTGCCCGCGAGGTCAGAGGTAGGACTGCAGGAAGCGCCCGGACGCCACGGCGAAGCCCGCGCGGGAGACGCTCCTGCCCCCGTCGAAGAACGCGTGCACGACCGGCTGCAGGTCGAACGGGCCCTGGGTCACCGTGAACCGGGCGTTGAGCAGGCCGTCGTCGAGGGCCCGCTGGACGTAGCCGGGGTGGACCGACCCGACGGAGCCGGGGTCCTCGATCGGGATCCGGCGCCCGTCGTAGAAGGCGGTCAGGGAGCCGCTGAAGCCGCGCACCTCCTCCTGGACGCCGAGGCTCTGCACGAGCGAGTAGGCCAGGTCGGCACGGGACACGGCGTCACCGGGGCGGAAGGCCCCGGACCGGGGCTGGACGACGGGGTCCTGGGACTGAGCGGCGTCCGGCAGCGCGCCGCCGGCCGTGCCGACCGCCTCCGCGAAGGGTGCCAGGTCGGCGTCCGCCCGGACGTCGGAGAAGGACGAGCCGCCCGAGAAGGGCAGAGCCTGCCGGATGCTCTGGCCCATGACGAGGAACTGAGCCAGGGCGCCCCGGGTGAGGTCGGCGTCCGGACGGAACCGACCGTTGCGTTCGCTGTCGACGAGGCGGTTCGCCACGGCATACTCGATCGCCTTCTCCCCGGGATGACCCGAGATGTCGGTCAGCCCGGTGAACCCGCCGCTCTCGAGCAGGGAGATCTCGCCGCTCACCTCGCCGGGCAGCGCGTAGCCGTTGGTGACCTCGAGCGGGTCCAGGCCCGTGCCGGACACGGAGCCGATGCCCCGCGCCGTCACCGTCCAGGTGCCGGCCTTGCCGGGGGCTCCCGTGGAGACGGTGTCGCCGAGCTCCGGGAGGGCGATCGAGGAGCCGTAGCGCACACCGTCGGGGTCGATGAGCACGAGGGCGAGGGTGTTGGCCGCGATCGTGGCGCGCACCGACACCCAGGCGACGTCCGCACCCACCGCGAAGGTCTGCTCGCCGGTCGTGCCGACCGGCGAGAACATGAAGGAGAACGGCTCCGTCCGGCCGGGCAGCAGGACGGCGCTGGCGTTGAAGGTGCGCCGCTCGTTGACCGTCGCTCCCCACCCGTCCCGGGTGCCGGAGGCGTCGGCCACCGCCGCGTAGGCGTTGACGTAGCCGGCCCCGGCCTCCCACGGCAGGCGGCCGGACATGTTGGTGGCCGTCCGCTGGAGGATGTCGCGGACCTCGTCCGGACCCAGGTCCGGGTCGGCCTCCAGCAGCAGCGCGACGACGCCGGCCACGTGGGGCGTGGCCATCGAGGTGCCGCTCATCTGGGTGTAGAACGCCAGCTGGTCGGGGCTGAGGTTGGCGGTGTCCTCCTGGGCGGCCAGGATCGGCAGGACCCCGAGGGAGTCGCGCACGGAGACGACGTCGACCCCGGGGGCGACGACGTCGGGGGCGTTGACGTAGACCCAGGACGTGCCGTCGGGCATCGTGAACGCACCGCTCTCGCCACGCTGGCCGCGCGAGGAGAAGTCGGCGATCCGCCCGTCCTTGCGGCCAGCACCGACCGAGATGACCCAGGGCGCCTGGGCGTAGGGGTTGTGGGTGTCCTCCCCGGGGCCGTCGTTGCCGGCCGCGAAGCAGCTGACGATCCCGCGCTTGTAGAGCTCGTAGCTGGCGACGTTGACCGGGTCGGTCGGGTCGAAGGCGCCAGAGCTACCCCACGAGTTGCTGGTGACGCGGATCGGGTCGGCGAACCGGAACTGGTTGACCGCCGCGTAGTCCAGTCCACCGACGGCGTCGAGGATGAACAGCACCGCGCCGGACCCGTAGCCGACCAGCTTGGCGCCGGGTGCGACACCGCGGTAGTAGCCGTCCGACATCGCGCCCGTGCCGCCGACCGTGCCCGCGCAGTGCGTGCCGTGGCCGGAGCCGATGTCGGTGTTGGGGACTCCCTCGAGGTAGGAGATCGGCACGATCCCCTCGCCGGCGAGCTCGGCAAGGATGTTCTGCGGGGCCAGGACGTTCTCGATGACGTGGGGTCCGAACTTCACGTCGGGCTGCGTGGCGTCGATGCCCGAGTCGTTGACGACGACCGTGACACCCCGACCGCTGAACGGCGTGGTCCTGCCGAAGTCCCCGGGGTGGTCCACGGCGCGGGCGGCGCCGGTGATCTCGCGCGAGTCGTTGTTGTGGTAGGTCAGCTCGGCGTTGTGGAAGAGCGAGACGACGTCCTCCCGGGCGCTCAGCTGCTCGACCTGGGCGGCGGTGGCGACGACCCCGGCGATCGGCAGGGCGCGCATGAGGACGCCGGTGTCGATCCCCAGGGCCCGGAGCGCGTCGACCTGGGTGCGGGTCGGGGGCCCGGACTGCCGGAAGGTGACCACCACCTGCTGGGGAAGGTCTGGTCGGGCATCGAACAGCTCGGAGAGCCGTGGATCGAGCCGGGCGCCGGCCGGGGCCGCGGAGGCGACCTGACCGATCGGCAGGGATCCGGCGAACATGCCCGCTGCGGCCACGGCCGACAGCTTCAGGACGGTACGACGCTTCATCGCGTTGCTCCATTGCTCGGTACTTCCAGGGACACCGGCCGCCGTCGGCGGCCGGTCGCGGGACAGTGAACCGGGGGCCCCGGTCGCTGTCAAAAGATGTCGGGCCTCCTCACGGCCGGGCGACTGCGGGGACCAGGGCGACGACGACGAGCGCGCCGAGCACCATGTAGGGACCGAACGCCATCAGCGTGCCGCGGGGACGGCCCGAGACCATCAGCGCGAGCCCGACGACGCCGGCCACCGCGAAGGTGACGAAGAAGGCCAGCGCCGAGAGCACCCAGGTGAGGGTGCCGGTGAGCAGACCGATCGTGGGTGCGAGCTTGACGTCTCCTCCGCCCATGCCGCTGCCCGGGAGCAGGACGAGCACGACATACAGCACCGTCGTGCCGAGCCCGCAGCCCAGGATCTCCAGCGGGTCGGCGAGGTCGGGGGTGAGCAGGGAGACGACCAGCACCGCCACCGCCGAGGCGGCGGCCAGGGGGAGGGTGATCCGGTCGGGGAGCCGCTGGACGTCGAGGTCGATGGCCGCGAGCACGAGCAGCGGGACCGAGACGAGCAGCACGAGCAGGAGGTAGGCCGGGCTCTCCGGCCACCACGCGAACCCGGCCGCCGCCCAGCTCAGCGCGACGGCGGGGGGCAGCCACAGCCGACGGCGCCGCGGCAGGTGCCGCTCGTCGGGCTTGCGGTAGGGCTCGTCGCGCAGGAGTCGCCGGACCGCCGTTCCCACCACCAGGCCGGCGGCGAGCGCCAGGAGAGCTGGGGTCACCGGGCCTCACGGCCGAGGCGGCCGAAGCGCCAGTCCATGCGCTCCGGCTCCTCGGTGCCCACCACCAGCGCGCCCAGCGACAGCTCGATGATCCAGCGCGGCAGCTCGACCCAGCCCCGCGGGGTGGTGAGCAAGCTGGCGTCCCCGAGCAGGAGGAGCAGGCCGGAGTAGAGGAGCCAGGCGACCACGGCCGCCAGCATGGCGGTCGGGACGAAGTCCATCGAGGTGTCCACGTCGTAGCGGCGCCGCACCACCCGTCCGACGAAGATCCCGGCCGAGGCCCGCAGCATCGACACCAGCAGCCCGACGACGCCCGTCGCCACGATCGGGTCCAGGTAGCGGTACCACTCCGCGAAGAACGGCAGGACGAGGAGCACGACCGCCACGGTGATCAGGAAGGCGGCCACGCCGCCGACGAGCACGCCGACCCACGAGATCCGTATGGAGTGCATCATCAGCTCCCGCAGTTGGCGAGGGGGCGGGCCGGCTCGCCGGACCGTCGGTCTTGGATCGTGGCGCTCGTGAGCTGCCGCACGGTCTCGGTGTCGTGCCAGGAGACACCGGCCACGCCGACGCCCACACCGTCCTCGCGGGCCACCTTGGCCGAGAGGTCCGTGCCGTAGACGTCGTACTCGGTCTGGATGACGACGGCGTCCTCCTGGGCACGGTTCCACAGCGCGGCAGCGTCCGTGGCCAGGCCCTGGATCGAGGCGGGGTCGCTGGCCACCGGTCGGGGGACGGCGACCTTGGCGACCGTGCCGTCACCGAGCGTCACCCCGCCGGTGACGAAGAGGTTGTCGTAGAGCTGCCGGTTGGTCGAGTCGGTGAGGTCCAGGATCCACTTCTCCTCGGTGGCCGTGCCGGTCTGGGCCCGCGCCTTGCCGGAGGCGCCCTTCACCGCGGGGGGCTTGAGCCCGCCACTGATCGACTTGCGGCTCTCGGTCGTCATGACCAGCTCGACCGGGTTGCCCTCCTTGTCGAACTTGACCGTGTAGCTCCCGGTGTTGCCGGTGCCGGGCGAGACGTTGAGGAACGGCGGAAGGTCGCCGATCCCCTTCGTCGGGTCGCCGGGGACCCCGAGGTTGGCCTCCAGCCGCCCGTCCCACTTGGCGGTCGCGGTGAAGGAGCTGCTGCCCTGGTCCGGGCCGTCCGTGGTCAGCGCGGCGGTGACGGAGCCGGAGACGCTCGCGCTGATCTCGGCGCCGCCGTCGACCAGACCGGTGGTGATGTCCACGCCGGCCGTCCCCTGCAGCGACAGGTCCGCGGTGACCGCGTCCGCCGTGCCCATCCGCTGCGCCTGCTTGCGGGCCGCCCGGTCCTCGGCGCTCTCCTCGAAGCCGGCCTTGCCCTTGGCCCAGTTCCAGGCGTCGCTGAGGCCGTTCATCCCGCGGGTGACACCTTCGCTGATCGTCTGCGCCCCCGGGACGGCGGTCTGGGCGTACTGCTTCCAGCCACCACGCTTGTCGTCCCGGAAGGCCTCGGCCGCGTCGGCGCCGCCGTACTCCTCGGGGAAGTTGTAGGTGTACTTCAGCGAGGTGCCCACGGTGGCGTCGGCCCGGGCCTTGACGTCGACCGCCTGCGAGTCGTCCGAGGACCCGTCGTCGCCCTTGCCCTTGCCCTTCTTGGGGACCTTGCCCTTGACGCCGACACCGCCCTCCACGTTCTCGCCGAGCGTCACCGAGCTGCTGCCGTCGCCGTTGTGCTTGACCTGGTCGGTGGTGCCCTTGGAGGCGGTGAAGATCTTGAAGTTGCCCCCGTAACCGTTGGAGTTGTCGACCTGACGGACCGTGCACTTGCCGTCGTAGTCGCCCGTGCGGTCGGTGCTCGCGGCCTCCGGCGGCTGGCAGGTGGTCGAGCCGCCCGGCAGCGCGGCGAAGGCCCGGCACACGGCATACGCGACGTTGGGTCCGATGATGTCGGCTGCCGGTGCGGTCATGGCGGCCCCGAGCAGGACGGCCACCAGGAAGGTCATGCCCGCCTGCTCGATCGAGGCCGCGCCGCGGTCGCCCCGGCCTGCACCGGTCCGGTCGCGCAGCACTGTGCCGCCCATCCTCATCGGTCGTTCCCCCTCCATGGTTCAGTCGTCCTCGACGACGGTAGTCGCCGACATCGCGGCCCGGTAGACGCGAAGGTCCCCACCGCAGTCCCTAGTTCGGGCCCGCGG
>QEUR01000163.1 GCA_003577095.1 Acidobacteriota bacterium | reverse complement strand
GAGCGCCAGGGTCGACTTGCCGATCCCGGGCTCGCCGGCCATCAGCACGACCGCGCCCGGCACGATGCCGCCGCCGAGCACCCGGTCGAACTCGCCGACCCCCGTGGAGCGGGCGCGCGCGGTCTGCGCGTCGACGTCGGCGATCGGGACGGCCGGGCGCGCCGGGGCGGCCGCGCTGGTCCGCACCGCGGTCGGCGCGCCGGCCTCCACGACCGTGCCCCACGCCTGGCACTCGCCGCACCGGCCCACCCACTTGACCGCGGTCCACCCGCACTCCGCGCACCGGTACCCCGGCCTGCTCCCGCTCCTGCTCGCCACGACACCGAGGGTATGCGGTGCCGCCGACAGACCGGCGGGCCGGCGGCGCCTGGCTAGGCTTGGGGCCATGAGGGCACGAGGCACGAGCAGCACGACGGAGACCTGGCAGGAGCGCGAGCGTCGCCGTCAGGAGGCGGTCCGGAGGGCGCGCCGGATGTCCCGCGAGCCCTCCTCGCTGCTGCCCCGGCTGGTCCTGTGGCTGTCGGTGGCGGCCTGGGCCGGCGTCCTCGTCTGGCTCGCGCTCACCCTCCCCGAGCGGGTGCCCACCCACTGGTCGGCGGGATCCGGCGAGCCCGACGGGTGGTCCAGCAGGGGCGGCACCCTGGCGATGTCGGCGGCCTTCCTCCTCATGACTCTGCCCCTCGTGCTGATCTCCCGCCTCGTCCTCATCGCGCCCGACCTCGTCAACTCGCCGCACCGCGAGTGGTGGACCTCGACGCCGCGCCGGCTCGTGCGCTTCGAGCGGCTCGTGCGCGAGGACCTGATGGTGGTCGCCGGCATCACCCTGCTCCTCCTGGTGTCCACCCAGGTCGTCATCGGCTACGCCGCGCACCGGCCCGGCGGTGTCGTGCCGGGGTGGGTGTTCGCGCTCGTGGTCGTGGCCTACCTGGTCGTGCTGACCCTGTACGTGGTCCGCATGTACCGGGGCGGGCGCTACCGCCCCGACCGCCAGGAGCGGGCCCTCCAGGACGAGGACGCCTGAGGGAGCCGGGATGGACCTCACCGACGACCAGGTCGACCGTGCCGGGGGCGTGCTGCTCGGGCAGGCGGTCGGCGACGCGCTCGGCGTGCCCTACGAGCTCGGCAGCGCGCCGTACGACCCCGCGGCAGGGCCGCAGCTGGACGGCGGTGGCCTGGGCGGCTACGCGCCGGGGGAGTGGTCGGACGACACCCAGATGGCGGTCTGCGTCGCCGAGGTCGCCGCGACCGGCACCGACCTGACCTCGGCCACCGGCCAGCTGGGCGTGGCGACCGGCTTCCTGGCATGGTTCGAGTCCGGCCCGGCCGACGTCGGGGCGCACACCCGGTCGGTGCTGACCGCGGTCGCCCGCCGGGGCGACGACACGCCCCTCCACGAGGCGATGCTCCAGGAGTCCTGGGCCGAGCACGAGCGCACCGGCCGCTCGGCGGGCAACGGCGCGCTCATGCGCACCCCCGTGGTGGGGCTCGTGGCCCTCGACGACCGGGAGGCCACCGCCCGCAGCGCCCGGGCGGTCGCGCGCCTCACCCACTGGGACACCCTCGCCGGCGACTCGTGCGTGCTGTGGTCGGAGGCCGTGCGCAGGGCGGTCGTGGACGGCGAGCTCGACCTGCGCGGCGGGCTGGACCTGCTCGGCGGCACGGAGGTGCAGGAGCGGTGGTCGGCGTGGATCGACGAGGCCGAGCGGGAGGACCCCGCGACCTTCGTCGGCAACGGCTTCACGGTCGTCGCGCTCCAGGCCGCCTGGGCGGCGGTGCACCGCACGAGGGAGGCCGCGACGCCGCAGGAGCACGTCGCCGAGGCGCTGCGGACGGCGGTGGCCGTCGGCCACGACACCGACACGGTCGCCGCCGTCGCCGGCGGGCTGCTCGGCGCGCTCCACGGCGTCTCGGGCCTGCCCGAGCGGTGGGCGCCGCGCGTGCACGGCTGGCCCGGCCTGTGGTCCGACGACCTCGTCCGGCTGGCGGTCCTCACCGCGCACGGCGGCTAGCGGCCTCCGTCGCCGGGTGGACCAGCAGGGGCAGGTGCCTGCGCCCGGCGCCGCGCAGCGCCCGGACCGAGGCCAGGTGGTCCTCGCAGATGCGCACCAGCACCGCATACGCCTCCTCGCCGACCAGCTCGACCAGCTCGGCGCGCATCGAGACGTAGACCGGCTCGCCGGCCGTGTGCGCCTCGGGCGCACCGGTGCACCACCAGTGCAGGTCGTGCCCGCCGGATCCCCAGGCGCGCCGGTCGTACTCGCCGACGCCGACCTCCAGGTATGCCGTGCCGTCCGGCCGCTCCACGTCGCGGTAGGTGCGCCGCAGCGGCACCTGCCAGCACACGTCCGGCTTGGTGGTGAGGGGCTCCAGCCCCTCGGCCAGGGCGTGCTGGTGGAGGGCGCACCCGGCGCCGGCGGGGAAGCCGGGACGGTTGAGGAAGATGCACGCGCCGTCGACCACCCGGGTGACGCGCTCGCCGTCCTCGTCCTCGGCCAGCCAGCCCTCCTCGGCCGCCACCCCGTGCAGCTCCCACTCGTCCGGGCCGAGCTCCTCGGCGGCGGCCCCGACCCGGGCGACGTCGTCGTCGTCGGTCAGGTGCGCGCCGAGCGTGCAGCAGCCGGCGTCCGGCTCGCGGGCGTCGATCCCGCGGCAGCCCGCGCCGAAGATGCAGTGCCACCGCGAGGTCAGCCAGGTCAGGTCGAGCCGCGGGCGCTGGTCCGGGTCCGCCGGGTCGGCCAGCTCGGCCCAGGTCCGGGGTCCGTCCAGCGGGGTCTCGGTCACGTCCCAACCCTAGGGGTGATAATGGCGGATATGCGCCTGGGAGTCATCGACGTCGGCTCGAACACGGTGCACCTGCTGGTCGTCGACGCGCACCCCGGGGCGCACCCGCTGCCCGACTACTCCCACAGCGTCACCCTGCGCCTGGCCGAGCACCTGACCGACGAGGGCACCATCTCGCCGGAGGGCGCCGACACCCTGGCCCGGTTCGTCACCGACTGCACCGAGGTCGCCGAGAGCCGCGGCGTGTCCCGGCTCATGGGCTTCGCCACCAGCGCGATCCGCGAGGCGGACAACACCGAGGAGGTGCTCGAGCAGGTGGCCGCCGGCTCGGGCG
This sequence comes from Acidobacteriota bacterium, assembly GCA_003577095.1. Lineage (GTDB taxonomy): Bacteria > Actinomycetota > Actinomycetes > Actinomycetales > Dermatophilaceae > Ornithinicoccus. The sequence continues at coordinate 4,076 of QEUR01000163.1, read as the reverse complement.
TCGACCTGCAGGTGCTCTCCGGCGAGGACGAGGCGCGGGTCACCTTCCTGGCGGTGCGCCGGTGGTTCGGCTGGTCCGCCGGGCGGATCCTCAACGTCGACGTCGGCGGCGGCTCCCTCGAGATGGCCGTCGGCCTGGACGAGGAGCCGGACGCCGCCGTCTCCCTGCCGCTGGGCGCCGGGCGGCTGACCCGCGAGCTGGTCGGCGACCCGCCCTCGGCGGCGGACCTGAAGGACCTGCGCCGCCGCGTGCGCTCCGAGATCGCCACCGTCCACCCGGCCCTGACCCGCGCCGGCAGCCCCAACCTGGCGGTCGGGACCAGCAAGACGATCCGCTCCCTGGCGCGCGTGTGCGGGTCGGCGCCGCAGGGTGAGGGTCCCTACGTCCCGCGCACCCTGCTCCGGGACGACGTGGCCGAGCTGGTGCCGAGGCTGGCTACCATGACCTCGGCCGAGCGCGTCGGGCTGCCCGGCGTCTCCGTGTCCCGGGCGCCGCAGCTGCTCGCGGGCGCGGTCGTCGTCGAGGCGGCCCTCGACCTCCTGGGGGTCGAGGCGCTGTCCATCTGTCCCTGGGCCCTCCGAGAGGGGCTCATCCTCCGCTTCCTGGACGTTCTCCCTGATGACTGACTCCCCGCACCACATCCCGGTCCACCTGTCCACGTCCTCGGTCTACCCCGAGAACGCCGCCTACGGCTTCGACCTGGCCCAGCGGCTCGGCTACGACGGCGTCGAGGTGATGGTATGGACCGACCCGGTCACCCAGGAGGCCGGCGCGCTCAAGGCGCTGGCCGAGCTGCACGGCCTGCAGATCGGCGCCATCCACGCGCCGACCCTGCTGCTCGCCCAGCGGCTGTGGGGCTGGGACCCCTGAGGCAAGATCGAGCGGGCGCTGGACCTCGCCGCCGAGGTCGAGGCCCAGTGCGTCGTCGTCCACCCGCCCTTCCGGTGGCAGCGCGGCTACGCCGAGGGCTTCGTCGAGGGGGTGGCCGAGCGGCAGGCCCGGTGGGGCATCCCGCTCGCGGTGGAGAACATGTTCCCCTGGCGCTCCGGGGCTCGGGCCATGCAGGCCTACCTGCCCGGGCCGGACCCCCGCGACTTCCCCTACAGCTCGGTGACCCTGGACATCTCGCACGCCGCGACCTCCGGCGTCGACGCCCTCCAGATGGCCGAGGACCTCGGCGACCGCATCACCCACGTGCACCTGGGCGACTCCTTCGGCTCCTTCAAGGACGAGCACCTCGTCCCGGGGCGCGGCAACCAGCGGTGCTCGGAGGTCCTGGGACACCTGGTCACCAGCGGTTTCGGCGGCGTGGTGACCCTCGAGGTGGGCACCCGCAAGCTCGGCACGGAGGCCCGCGAGGCGGCCCTGGCCGAGTCCCTGGCCTTCGCGCGCCAGCACCTGGGCCAGCACGACCGTCCCGGGGCGCAGACCGTCGGCTGACGCGGCGTAGCCTTGCCCCATGGACCTCGCCCACCTCAATCCGTCCGCGCTGATGCGGCAGACCCTGCTCGGGATGAGCCGCAACGACCAGTTGCGCCAGGTGATCGAGCACGCGCCGGTCAGCCGGGACGTCGTGCGTCGCTTCGTCGGAGGCACGACCACCCAGGACGTGCTGGCGGTGGCGACCGAGCTCGCCGACACCCGGCGGCTGGCCACCATCGACTACCTCGGTGAGGACACCGTCGACCCGGCGATGGCCGAGCACACGCGCGACGCCTACCTGGACGTGATCGCGGCCGCCTCGGACGCCGGCCTGACCCAGGGCGGCACGGTCGAGGTGAGCCTCAAGCTCAGCGCCCTGGGGCAGGCCCTGGGCCGGGACGGCAACAAGATCGCGCTGGAGAACGCCCGCGCCATCTGCCAGGCGGCCGCCAACGCCGGGACCACCGTGACCCTCGACATGGAGGACCACACCACCACCGACCTGACCCTGTCGGTGCTGCGCGACCTGCGCCAGGACTGGCCCTGGGTCGGCGCGGTGCTGCAGAGCTACCTCTACCGCACCGAGCAGGACTGCCGCGACCTCGCGCACGAGGGCTCGCGGGTCCGGCTGTGCAAGGGCACCTACAAGGAGCCCGAGTCGGTCGCCTTCCAGGACAAGGGCGACGTCGACCGGTCCTACGTGCGCTGCCTGAAGATCCTGATGGAGGGCGAGGGCTACCCGATGGTGGCCACCCACGACCCGCGCCTGGTGGAGATCGCCACCGTGCTGGCCGACAAGGCCCAGCGCTCGCCCGACTCCTTCGAGTACCAGATGCTGCTCGGGATCCGCCCCGACGAGCAGCTGCGGCTGGCCGCCGCCGACGCCCGGGTGCGGGTCTACGTGCCCTACGGCGACGAGTGGTACGGCTACCTGATGCGCCGGATGGCCGAGCGTCCGGCCAACCTGGGCTTCTTCCTGCGCGGGCTGGCGACGAAGGGCTGACGGTATGACGATCGCGCTGCTGGGCGCGGGCGTCATGGGGAGCACGCTGCTGGCGGCCCTCGTGCGCTCGGGCCACGACCCGCAGGACCTGCTCGTGGCGGACAAGTCCGCGGAGCGGGCCGAGCAGGTCGCCCGCGAGCACGGGTCCCGGGCGGTCGCGGCGGCCGAGGCCGTCGCCTCCGCCGACGTGGTGCTGGTGGCCGTCAAGCCCCAGGACATGGCCGCCCTGGTCGAGGAGATCCGGGACGCCGTCCGTCCCGGCGCGCTCGTCGTCTCCATCGCCGCGGGCATCAGCACCGACTTCCTCGAGCGCCGGCTGCCGGAGGGCACCTCGGTGGTGCGCGTCATGCCCAACACGCCGGCGCTGGTCGACCAGGGCATGTCGGCGCTCAGCGCCGGGCGCCACTGCACGCAGGAGCAGCTGGAGCAGGCGCGGGAGCTGCTGGGCTCGGTGGGCAGGGTGATCGTCCTGGACGAGTCGCACCAGGACGCGGTCACCGCGATCAGCGGCAGCGGCCCGGCCTACATCTTCTACGTCGTCGAGGCGATGATCGAGGCCGGCGTCCTCCTCGGGCTGCCGCGCGACACCGCCACCGAGCTGGTGGTGCAGACCCTCTACGGGGCGGCGACGATGATCCGCGAGACGGGGGAGCACCCCACCGTCCTCCGCGAGCAGGTCTCCAGCCCCGGGGGGACGAGCGTGGCCGCGCTGCGGGCCCTGGAGGACCACAAGGTCAGGGCGGCCTTCCTCACCGCCATGGAGGCCGCCGCGGTCCGCTCACGCCAGCTCTCGCCGCCGTCCGACTGAGCCCGATCGGATCGGACCGCCTCCCCGCCCCGATCGGCCGTGTGACAAAGTATGGGCATGAACGACATCCGCGTGCGCGTCCTCGGGGAGGACGAGTGGCAGACCTACCGGGAAGTGCGCCTCAGGGCGCTGCGTGAGTCCCCGGAGGCGTTCGTCGCCTCCGCCGAGGAGGAGGCCGAGTTCGCGGACAGCGTGTGGCAGGAGCGGATGGTCCGGTCCCGGCGGATCCTCGCCGAGGACGGCGACGAGGTCATCGGCGTGGTCAGCGTGGGCACCGGGCACCGCACCAAGATCGCCGGCGCCGGCGAGCTGTTCGGGCTCTGGGTCGACCCGCCGCGCCGCGGCACCGGCGTCGCCCGCCGCCTCATGGAGAAGGCCGCCAAGGTCGGTCGCGAGGTCGGGCTCAAGCAGCTGCTCTACTGGGTCGGCACCGACAACGGGCGCGCGGTCGCCTTCGCCTCCAGCTTCGGCTTCCGGCCCACCGACGACCGCCGGCCGATGCGCATCCGCGGTGTCGACGAGGACGACGCGGACGCCGAGGAGATGATGATGGTCTACCCGCTCGGCGACACCGGCGGCGTCCCGACCTCCCTCTGATCCCGGGCCCGCGGGCGCGACCCGCACCGGGCTGACCGCACGGCCTGTCCGCACGGGCCCGACCGCACGGGCGACGACGCCCCGCGGTGCCCCCGGCGGCCCGTGGATTACCGTGGGGCCCATGGCGGCCACCTGGGTGATGTGGGACGAGCGCTTCACGGCGTACGACTTCGGTCCCGGCCACCCCATGCACCCCTCGCGGCTGGACCTCACCTACCGCCTCGCCAGGTCCCTCGGGCTGCTCGA
>QEUR01000162.1 GCA_003577095.1 Acidobacteriota bacterium | reverse complement strand
TGGCCGGCAGCACGGAGCACGAGTACGGCCCCGCCTCGCTGGTCAACACCCGTCTCCAGTGGCACTACAAGTGGAACCAGCTGCCCACCGACTTCTACTACTCCAGCCTGCAGGGCTGGTACGTCGGCACCAGGACCCTCTTCGAGATCTTCGGTATGAAGTTCCAGATTCCGTGGGTCTACGAGCCGGACCACGACTGGGACGTGCGCGACAACGGCATCTACGGGCAGTGCACCGACGGCGGCACGGACCTCGACGGGGTCCACCTGACCACCGACATCAGCGTCGGCCGGGTCCCCGTCGACACCGCCGACGAGGCGCGCGGCTACGTGGCCAAGCTCGCGGCGTACGAGAGCCTCGACGGAGCGGCCGGCCCGCTCGTGGACCGTTTCTCGGGCTCGATGCTCCTGGCGTCGTCCAACTGGGGCGGTCCGCAGCGGTTCACGCCCACCGCCGACGCCGTGCCGCCCGTCGGACGCTTCGCGGCCCGCTCCGACCACAGCCTGCTCCGCGTCGGCACGGTCCCCGACTCGTGGGACTTCGACGTCGTCTCGCAGGTGAGCGAGAGCGACCGGCGGGTGCTGCCGAGGAAGAGCTCGGGCGCGACCGGCACCCGCGGCTGGTACTACGCCCGCTCCGACAGCGACCTCCGGGTCGCCGAGATCGACCTGTTCTTCTTCACGATCAGGTACCGCACGCCCTGGATCGTCGTGCACGGCTCCACGTCGGACCGCAACCCGGCCGTCTTCCAGCTGGACTGGACCGGCCAGGACGGCTCGATGGCCGACCAGGAGACGCTGCGCCGCCAGGTCGCGACCGACGTGCCGGGCATCCGCAGCTTCCGACGCGCCTACGAGGACGAGCACGACCTCTCGTGGTTCGAGCGACTGGTCGCACCGGTGCGCTACCTCGGCGGCGGCACGCTGCGCGACGAGCTCGACCGCGGGCCGGCGCTCGTGTCGCTGTCGGGTCACGGCAACGGCGACGGCTGCTGCGGCGGGTCGGTGTGGATGGCCCGGTCGCTGACCAACGGTCCCTACACCTTCGTGGGCTACGCCGACTCGTGCCTGACCTCGGAGTTGGACATGGACGACGCCTTCGGGGAGGCGCTCGTCGCCAACCCGGACGGCGGCGCGGTCGGCTACGTCGGCAACAGCCGCTTCTCCTGGATCGGGATCGGCGACGACTTCCAGCGCGCGTTCTTCCGGCGGCTGCGGACGACCCGCCACCTGGGCCTGCTCAACGACACCCGGGTCGCGGTGGCGGCGGCGAGCTCGCCCAACGCCTACTGGCGCTGGCCGGTCTTCACCCTCAACCTCCTGGGCGACCCCGAGCTCCGGGTCCGGCGGCAGGCCCGCCGGCCGCTCCTGCTCGACATCGCCGAGGACCTGCTCCACGTGCGCGTCCTCGACGAGCGCGTGCCGGTCCCCCGGGCGAGGGTGACGGTCACCGCCGGACGCGCGAAGACCGAGCTGGTCACCGACGCCAAGGGCACCGTGAGGCTGCCGGGGGAGGTCGCCGAGCGGCTCTCGAAGGACGGCGTGACGGTCCGGGTCGAGCACGAGGACCACCCGACGACGACGAGCGAGCTCGGGGTCGTGGGGTAGGGCAGGGGCCCGAGCACCGCCAGGCGGCGCACCGGTCAGTGACCGACCGTGAACCTCTGGTCCGGGTGCGCGCCAGACTCGATCTCGTCGACGTAGGCCAGCGCCAGGTCGGTCCCGGAGATCTCCGAGGAGCCGTCCTCCTTGGTGACGAGGACGTCGCCGCCGGTGCGGTAGGCCCCGGTCGTCTCGCCGGGCGCGAAGGAGCCGTAGAGCGCGGCCGGGCTGACGTAGAACCACCGCAGGTCCTCGGGCGCCTCGCGCAGGGCGTCGAGGACGGCGGCGTGCGCGGTCGCCTCCGGCTTCCACTCCTCGTTGAAGTCGGGGGTGTCCAGCAGCCGCGGCCCACCCTCGGCGACGAACGAGGAGGCCGCGCCCCCGACGAAGGACAGGCGTGCGCCGTGGCGCCGGGCCGCGTCGATGAGCGCGGGCGTGCGCTCGACCATCGGCGCACCGTCGACGTCGACCGCGTGCAGCGCCACGACGAGCTGGTCGGCGTCGCGGGCCGCCTCGTCGACCACGGCGGGGTCGGCCATCGATCCGGTGCGGTAATCCACGCCATCGACCGGCTCGGTGGGAGGGTTCCGGCTGTAGGAGACGACCTCGTGACCTCGTCTCAGCGCTTCCCGCGCGATGTTTCCGCCGGAGTAGCCGGTCCCGCCGAAGATCACGATGCGCGCCATGGAGATGCCCTTCCTGTGAGGTGGGCGGGGCGAGCGCGACACGGTCGCCCCGGGGAATTCCGATGATAGGGGTGGGCGGCGCTGGGGGGCGACCAGGCCCGGCGTCGGAACGTCGTGCTGTCAGCCTTTGTCGGCTACCGGGTGGGCCTTTTCGGATTCCTCGCCGGGCCCTCCGCGTTCGCGCGTGAGATACAGAAGAACTTTTCTTCGGCTTCCGTGAAGATTTGGCCGGGCGGCTGCGCGGTTTTTGCGGTTCCCGACAGTGCCTGGGTTATGGTGCACGAGAAACCTTCCCGCACACGACAAAAGGTGAGCACATTGGCGCAGAAAATCCGGTACATCCTGATCTCCGACCTCTCGGGAGAGGAACTCGGAGAGGACGGGCAGACGATCAAGTTCGGATTCCTCGGCGTGGATTACGAGATGGACCTGTCTGCCGACGAGGCCGACGAGTTCACGCGCGTCATGCAGAAGTACGTCGACAACGCCCGGCGCGTCGGCGGACGCCGGCAGGCCGCCAGGAACGGCAGCTCCGCCAGCGGCGACCGCACCAGGCTGGCCCAGATCCGGGAGTGGGCACGAGCCAACGGCATGGAGGTCGCCAGCCGGGGGCGCATCGCCCAGGACGTCATCGACGCCTACGAGGCGGCGCACTGACGCGGTAGCGACGAGGAAGGGGTGGCCCGGCGCGGACGCGCCGGGCCAGCCCTGTTCCTACAGCCTCTCGAGCTTGTGGAACGGGCTGACGATGCGGTGCGTGGCGTCACCGAAGTCCACGGTCACCGCGGCGCTCTCCTCGTTGACGACCCGCCCGAGGCCGTACGTCTGGTGGGAGACCCGGTCGTTGAGCGCGAAGCTCGGGATGTCCGGCTCGGCCGACCGCTTGAAGGGGCTCGTGGCGAGGTGTCGCCGCGACGGGACGGAGCTTGAACCAGATCTGACCATGCCTCCAGTATGGCCCTTCGCCGGTGCGCCGCACCGGCCCCGTCGGACCCTGGACGCCAAACCTTCCCGATACTACACTGTGTAGTATTCGAAGAAGGTGATGGCGATGACACAGGTCCTCGCTGCGGGAACGGTTCCCGCCTACCCCATCCACCTCACGGCGCCGCCCCGACCGGACCGTCCTTCACGATGGCTGTGGCTGGTCAAGTGGCTCCTGATCGTCCCGCACCTGGTCCTGCTCGTCTTCCTGTGGGCGGCCTTCGCGGTGCTGAGCGTGGTCGCTCTCGTCTCGATCCTGGCCACCGGCCGCTACCCCCGCGCGATCTTCGACTTCAACGTCGGCGTCATGCGGTGGAGCTGGCGGGTCTCCTACTACTCCTACGGGGCGCTGGCCACCGACCGGTACCCGCCCTTCACGCTGGCGGACGTCCCCGACTACCCGGCGCGCCTCGACGTCGACTACCCCGAGCGCCTGTCGCGCGGACAGGCCCTGGTCAAGTGGTGGCTGCTGGCCCTGCCGCACTACCTCATCCTCGGCGCCGCGTCCTACGCCGCCGTCCGCCTCGCCGACCGCGTGGGCGAGGCGGACCTGGTCTGGCAGACGGGCCTCGTCGGCATGCTCACGCTGATCGCCGGCTTCGCGCTGCTGTTCACCGGCCACTACCCGCAAGGCCTCTACGACCTGCTCATCGGCATCAGCCGCTGGGTGATGCGCGTCACCGGCTACGCCGCCCTCATGACCGACACCTACCCACCGTTCCGGCTGGACCAGGGCGGGCAGGTCGAGCCGCAGGACACGTCATACCCGCCGGTCGCGGCGCAGCCCGCACCGCCGGCTGCGACCTGGACCGCCGGGCCGGTCACCGCCGTGGTGGCCGGCGCGTTCGCCGTGGTGCTCGGCCTCGGCCTGACCACCACGGGAGGCGTGCTCGTCGCCGCGCCCGAGGACGGCTACGTCACCAGCCCGACGCTCACGGTCGACAGCCCGGGGTATGCCGTGGCCACGGAGGCCGCGCTGCTCGAGGGCACCGCCGTGGACGAGGCCCTCGGTCTCGTCCGCGTCCGCGCCGAGGCGACGGACGGCGATGAGGTCTTCGTCGGCATCGCCGACGCCCGGGACGCCCTGGCCTACCTCGCCGGGGTGCGGCACACGGTGCTCCGCGGCGCCCTGCCGGGGAACGACCTCCAACGACCCGGCGCGCAGCCGGCCACGCTGCCGCAGCAGACCGCCATCTGGCTGGCGAGCTCGTCGGGGCCGGGCCGTCAGGCGGTCGAGGTCGAGGCCAGGCCGGGCTCCTGGGTCGTGGTGGTCATGCCCACCGACGGCAGCGCCGGCGTGCGCGCCGACGTCGACGTCGCCTCCACGCTGCCGTGGCTGAGGCCGGCGGCCGGGGGGCTGCTGACCGTGGGCGTCCTGCTCCTGCTCGGTGGCGCCGCCGCCGTCGCGCTGGGCGTCCGTTCGGCCTCCGACGGGCAACCGCGATGACCTCGGTCGGCAGCCGGGTCGTGCCGGGTGCTGCCAGGCGGCAGCACCCGGCCACGGGCGCACCGGTGGCGACGGCGCGACCGGTGCTCGTGTGGACCGGTGCGCTCGCACCGCTGGTGACGCTCTCCAGCGTCGCCGGGCTCGTCGATCCCCGGGTGTACGCGCAGGAGACGCAGAACTGGACCCTGCAGGCACAGGGGGAGGACCTCGGCAACCTGCTGGCCGTCGTCGTGCTCGTCGCGTCCAGCCTCCTGCACGCGCGGGGATCGGCGCGGGCGGGCGTGGTGTGGATCGGCACGCTGCTCTACCTCGTCTACGCCTTCGTCATCTACGGCATGGCTGTGCACCTCAACCAGCTGTTCCTGGTCTACGTCGCGGTGCTCGGGCTGAGCGCCTGGGCCGTCCTGCTGAACGCCGACGGCCTCCGTCACGCCGCTCCGAGGTGGTCACGGGACCGTGCGACCACGTTCCCGGCGGTCGTCCTGATCGCCGTCGGCGTGCTCTTCGCGGGTCTGTGGCTCAGTGAGCTGGTACCGGCCGCCCTCACGGGGCAGGTGCCGGCGAGCATCACCGAGGCCGGCCTGGCCGTCAACCCCGTCCACGTCATCGACCTCGCGGTCGTCCTGCCGGCCTTCGTCCTCACCGGGATCGCCGCCCTGCGCGGCCGGGAGCGCGGCGGGTTCTGGTTGGGGCCGTGGCTGGTCTTCTCGACGCTGATGGGCGCGAGCATCGTGGCCGCAATGGCGCTGATGGTGCAGGCCGGTGACACCGCCGCGGCGGTGCCGGCCGTCATGGTGTCAGGCGTCGTCCTGGCCAGCCTCTTGGGCGCGTGGCTGCACCTGCGCGCCACAGCGTGACCGCGAAGGGACGGAGTGGATCCACCGGACGGACCTGGGCGGCCCGCCCGGTGGACCGCTGCAGGTCAGGACTGGTCCCGGTGCTCCTGGACCGCGTCCTTGGACTCCTGCGCGCTGGCCCTGACGTCCTCGGTCGCGCAGCGCGCCTCCTCCTTGACGTGCTCGGCGCCGTCCCCGGCCGACTGCTTGACCGCGTCCATGGCCTCCTGCGCCTGAGGCTTGACGTCCTCCACGACCTCCTTGGCGACCGACTTCGCCTCCTCGACGACGCCGCTGTCCTGCACCCGCTCCTTGGCGGCGGTGGACAGCTCGCGCTCCTTGGCCGAGCTCGGCAGCAACGAGCCGACGAGCCAGCCGGCGGCGAGCGCGACCATGCCGGCGGCCATCGGGTTGCCCCGCGTCTGCCGGCGCGCGGCGGCGGGCGCCCCGGCGACGGCGTCCTTGGCGGAGCCGGCCAGGTCGCCGACCTGGCTGCCCATCTCGCCGACGGCCTCTGAGGCCCTGCCGGTGAGGCCGGGCTCGTCGTCGTACGGGTCGTCGCTGCCCATGACCTTCTCCTTGAGGGACCGACCGGCACCGCGGACGCGGTCTCGGGCCTTGTCCACCTGGCGGCGGGCGACGTTGCCGGGGCTGGCCGCCTCGCCGAGGGCGTCGACGTCCCGGCTCAGGTCCATCCTCGTGCGCTCGATCTCGGCGCGCAGGACCTCGGGGTCGTCGCTGGTCGGGACCGGCTGGTCCGGGTAGTTGCTCATGACTGCTCCTCGTTTCCCTTGAGTGCGTCGGGGACCTGCTTGGCGGTCTCGACGGTGTGCGGGAGTCCCTTGACCTTCTGCAGCTGCGCGCGGCCCATGACTCCGAGGACCGCCGCGACGACCGCCCAGACCACGGCCACGACGACCGCGGCCCAGCCGCGGTCCATCACCGAGCCGAGCGCCCACCAGAGCGCCAGGGACAGGAAGAGCAGCACGAACCACGCTCCCGCCCCGGCGCCGACGAGCAGCCCGGCGCCCTTGCCAGCCTGGGCCGCCGACTGCTTGGCCTCGGCCTTGGCCAGCGCGACCTCTTGGCGCATGAGCGTCGACAGGTCGGCCGAGACGTCCGCGACCAGCGCGCCGATCGAGGCGACCTCGCCCTTGTCGTAGGTGTCGTGCGCCCCGTGGATCTGCTCCGCGTGCCGCGGACGACCGGTGTCGTCCACCGGCCCGTTCGGTTCAGGGGCGACGTGCGCCCCGCCGGGGGTGCTCATGGCCGGCCGCCGCCCTCCACCGACGGGACCGGTGAGCCGGGCACGCCTGCGCTCGGGCGTCCCCCGTAGGACGGGACCGGCGCGGTCTGGACCGTCGGCTCCACGACCGCCGGCACAGCAGGCGCCTGGCCCGTGCCGGAGGGCGTCTGGTCCTGGTGCCCCTCGTCGCGGAGCCCGCGCGTCACCCGACCTCCGACGAGACCGACCACGGCGCAGAGCGCCAGGAAGGCGCCCGGCCGACGCCGCGCGAACGACCTGACCTCCTCCATGATCTCCTCGGGCCCGCGGTCGGACAGCCACGAACCGGCGCCGTCCAGGCGCTCCCCGGCCTGACGGACGAGGCTAGGGCGTGTCTCCCAATTTGGGCGGGCCCGAGGGGCGATGGTGGGCCTCATGTCGCGTTGTGAGGTGCTGACTGACGTCCAGTGGGACCTGATTTCT
>QEUR01000161.1 GCA_003577095.1 Acidobacteriota bacterium | reverse complement strand
GCTGGAGCAGCGTCATCGGCTCGACCTGGTCCACGACGGCTGCGACGATGCAGCGCTGGCGGCGCATCCGGTCGTAGTCGTCGGTGGTCACCCGGGAGCGGGCGTAGCCCAGGGCCTGCTTGCCGTCGAGGCGCTGGGTGCCTGGTTGCAGCCACTCCACGGGGTGGCTCTCGTCGAGCTGGATGTGGCCCTCGGCGTTGGTGAAGGTGCGGCCGTTGATCGGGATGGTCTCCTTGACCGTGACCAGCACGCCGCCGAGCGCGTCGACGAGGTCGGCGAAGCCGTCGAGGTTGACGATCACCGTGTGGTGGATCGGCAGGCCCAGGACGGTCTCCAGCACCTCCCGGGTCGCGGTGAGCCCCGGGTTGGGGTCACCGGCGAACCAGGCGGGGTGCTCCTCGGCGGTGAGGTCGGCCAGGGTCCAGACGGCGTTCATCAGGCACTGGTCGCCGCAGTCGTAGCCGTCCGGGTAGAGCCGGTGCAGCGGGCTCTCCCGGGGGAAGGGCACCTTCTGCAGGTTGCGCGGGACCGAGAACAGCACGCTGTCGCCGGTGTGGGTGTCGATGCTCGCCACGATCATCGTGTCGGTGCGCGTGCCCTCGCGCGCCTCCGCCGCGTCCGAGCCGAGCAGGAGCACGTTGACCCGCGGCAGGTCGGCCCAGGGGTCCTCCGGCGGTCCGAGCGCCGAGGTGGGCTCCGCGCCTCCCGGGGTGCTCGGCGGCTGCGCGAAGACCTTGTCCATCGCCGACAGGTGGCTGTCGATGTAGCGCACGGCCAGCGCGGCCGGCGCGGACACCGCCAGGCACAGCGCGGCCGTGAAGACGGCCAGCCCGGCGCGCTGGCCCCGCGTGGAGCGGCGTGGCTGGCTGGTGAGCGCGGTGAGGGCGACGGCGGCGACCCACACGAGCGTGCCCGCCAGCATCCCCCACATGATCGCCCGCAGCAGGGTGCTGTCCGCGGCCGTCTCCAGGGCCGTGGCGGTCAGCCCGTTGTGCCGGACGATCACCACCAGCGCGACGAGCCCGGCCACGAGCAGCGAGACGATGACCGCCCCCAGGCGACGGCGCGGGGTCCCGAGCAGTCCCAGTCCCGGCACGACGGCGGACAGCGCGGTCAGCCCGAAGGCGCGCCCGAGCGACCCGCCTCCGCCCTCCTGGTGGTCGACCCACTCGGCGCGGGAGCCGAAGGCGTGCGAGCCGGCGGGGTCGCGGCGGGGGTTCATCAGCTGGGCTCGCCCTTTCGTGGCTGTGCGGGAAACACCATTGTCCTACCAGGGCCCGCTGGTGATGCCCTGGGAGCCCCCGGTTTGGGCACCGGGGTGGCCGAAGGGTACATTGTGACGCGATCTGGAGGCGTCGCCTAGTCTGGTCTATGGCGCCCGCCTGCTAAGCGGGTTTGGGGTTTAGAGCCCCATCGAGGGTTCAAATCCCTCCGCCTCCGCCGATCAGCGCGCACGACCCCCGACCTGGATCCAGGTCGGGGGTCGTGGCACGTCCGGACCGGACCGCCGTCACGCAGGCGTGTCGGCGGCCGGGTCGTCCGTGGTCGGGTCGTGGGCCGCGTCGGAGCGCGACCCCGGCTCCACACCGTCCGGCTCGTCGCCGGGCTCCTCGTGCTCGCGGTCGCCCTCGACGGCGTCGGCCTGGCGGTCGGCCCTCTCGACCTCGGCAGGGCCGTGTCGACGCACGCGCCTCTCGATCTCGTCGACGTCGTCGGTGAGGTCCTCCACGCCCGGCGGCACGGGTTCCTCGTTGAGCAGCGGGGGCCCGGAGGTCTCCCTCGGGTCCTCACCCGGGACGATGCCCATCTACACCTCCTGACCGGCCAGGCGCTCCTGCAGCGCCGTCAGCTCCTCACGCAGTGCTGCCGGCAGCTCCTCGCCGAACTTGTCGAACCACTCCTGGATGAGCGGGATCTCAGCCTCCCACTCCTCCCTGTCGAACGCGAGCGCTGCCGCCAGGTCCTCGGGCGACAGGTCCAGGCCGTCGGTGTCGATGTCCTCGGGGTGGGGAAGCAGGCCGATCGGGCTCTCCTGCGCCCCGACGCGGCCCTCGATCCGGTCGACCATCCACTTCAGCACGCGGGAGTTCTCCCCGAAGCCGGGCCACAGGAAGCCTCCCTCCTCGTCGCGCCGGAACCAGTTGACCAGGAAGATCTTGGGCATCTTGTCCGGGTCGTGCCGCTGCCCCGTGCGCAGCCAGTGGGCGAAGTACTGGCTGGCGTCGTAGCCCATGAAGGGCAGCATCGCCATCGGGTCCCGCCGCACCACGCCGACCGCGCCGGTGGCCGCGGCCGTGGTCTCCGAGGACAGCGTCGAGCCGATGAAGGTGCCGTGCTGCCAGTCGCGCGCCTGGGTGACCAGCGGCACGGTCGTCTTGCGCCGGCCGCCGAACATGATCGCCGAGATCGGCACGCCGCGCGGGTCGTCGTACTCGGGGGCGATGGTCGGCACCTGCTTGATCGGCGTGCAGAACCGGCTGTTGGGGTGGGCGGCCGTGACGTCGGACCCGGGCGTCCACGGGTTGCCGTGCCAGTCGGTCAGCTCCGCCGGGGGCTCCTTGGTCATGCCCTCCCACCAGACGTCACCGTCCGGGGTCCGGGCGACGTTGGTGAAGATCGAGTTGCCCCGCTCGATGGTGTCCATCGCGACCGGGTTGGTGCCGCGGCCGGTCCCCGGGGCGACGCCGAACAGGCCGAACTCGGGGTTCACGGCATACAGGCGGCCGTCCTCCCCGAAGCGCATCCAGGAGATGTCGTCGCCCACCAGCTCGGCCTTCCACCCCGGCATCGTCGGCTGGATCATCGCCAGGTTGGTCTTGCCGCACGCGGACGGGAAGGCGCCGGCGACGTAGTGGACCTCGCCCTCGGGACTGGTCAGCTTGAGGATGAGCATGTGCTCGGCCAGCCAGCCCTCGTCGCGGGCCATCACCGAGGCGATGCGCAGCGCGTAGCACTTCTTCCCCAGCAGCGCGTTGCCGCCGTAGCCGGAGCCGTAGGACCAGATCGCCCGCTCCTCGGGGAAGTGGACGATGTACTTGGTCTCGTTGCACGGCCACGGAACATCACGTATGTCGTCTCCGTGCTCTGACACCAGGGGGGCCCCGACCGAGTGCAGGCCCTTGACGTAGGGCGCGTCGGTCGCCTCCATCCTCGCCAGGATGTCGCTGCCGATGCGCGCCATGATCCGCATCGAGGCCACGACGTAGGGCGAGTCGGTGACCTCGACCCCGAACTTCGGGTCCTCGGCGTCCAGGTGACCCATGACGAACGGGATGACGAACATGGTGCGCCCCTGCATCGACCCCGCGAAGAGCGGCCACAGGGTGTCCTTCATCTCCTGCGGGTCCATCCAGTTGTTGGTCGGGCCGGCGTCCTGCTCGCGCCGCGAGCAGATGAACGTGCGCCCCTCGACCCGGGCGACGTCGTCGGGGTCGGACAGCGCCAGGTAGCTGTTCGGCTTCTTGTCCTCGGCCAGCCTGGTGAAGGTCCCCGCCTCCACCAGCGCGGCGTTGATCCGCTCGATCTCCTCGTCGGAACCGGTGACCCACACGACCGCGTCGGGTCTGGTGTGGTCGGCCACCTCCTTGACCCACGCGTCGAGCTCGGCGTGGGTGGTGCCGCCGGTGATCTCCATCTGCTGCTGCATTCGAGTCCCTTTCCTGGCCTCGCCGCCAGTCGGTGGTGAGGCGGCTCTGCCTCTCTCGGCCCCACCGTAACGCCCCCGGCTGCGGGCTCCGAGCCGAGCCGGTGGCCGCGGGCTGCGGCGTTGCTCACACTCGGTCCGTCGATTTCGTCGCCGCCGGGGGCATCCGCTAGAGTTGACCCTCGTTGCGCCCGTAGCTCAACGGATAGAGCATCTGACTACGGATCAGAAGGTTAGGGGTTCGAATCCCTTCGGGCGCGCGCTGTGTTGAGACAGTGAGAAGGCCCCCTGCGCCCGCAGGGGGCCTTCGCTGTCCCCACGGGTCGTCGTGCCTCAGGCCACGGGCGTGGGCGCCTCCCGCCCGGCGAGCACGGCCAGCACGTTGTCGGCCGCCAGCCCCGCCATCGCGGTACGGGTCTCGACGGTGGCGGAGCCGACGTGGGGGAGCAGCACGACGTCGTCCCGCTCCATCAGGCCGGGGTGCACCGCGGGCTCGTGCTCGTACACGTCCAGGCCTGCGCCGGCGACCTCGCCCCGCTCGAGGGCGGTCACCAGCGCCGCCTCGTCCACGACCGGCCCGCGCGCCGTGTTGACCAGGTATGACGAAGGCCCCAGGAGGCGCAGCTGCTCGGCCCCCACGAGGTGGTGGGTCTGGGGCGTGTGCGGGACGTGCAGCGACACCACGTGGCTGGCCTCCAGCAGCTCCGGCAGGGGCAGCCGCGTCGCACCGAGCTCCTCGGTCACCTCCGGCGGGGCGTCGCGCCGCCCGGTGTAGACCACCGACATCCCGAACGCCCGCGCCCGCCGCGCGGTGGCCGCTCCGATCCCGCCGAGCCCAACCACGCCGAGCGTCCTGTCCTGCAGGCCCGAGCCGAGCATCATCCCCATGCCCCACTGCCACTCGCGGCCCGAGCGCACCAGCCGCTCGGCCTCGCCCAGGCGGCGGGTCGTCATCAGGATCAGCGCCATCGCGAGGTCGGCCGTCGCCCCGGTCAGCACGCCCGGGGTGTTGGTGGCCACCACCCCGCGCCGCCGGCAGGCGTCCACGTCGACGTTGTCGTAGCCGACCGCGACGTTGGCGACCACGCGCAGCCCGTCGCCGGCGGCGTCGAGCAGCTCGGCGTCCACCCGCTCGGTGACGAGCGTGACCAGCCCGGCGGCACCGCATACCCGGTCCAGGAGCGTGTCGCGGGGGATGGTGCCTCCGCCCTCCCAGACGTCGACCGCGTGCCCGGCGGCCCTCAGCGTGTCCAGCGCCGGCTGCGGGACCCACCCGGTGACCACGACCCTGCTCATCGGGCGGACTCGATCCACTCGCGCATCCGCGTCAGGCCCTCGCGGATGCGCTCCTCCGGGAGCCCGGAGTAGGCCAGGCGGACGTAGCTGCGGTCCTCGCCCGGCTGCGGACGCCCGAAGTGCTCGCGGGTGCAGAAGCTCACGCCGGTCCGGTGCAACGCCTGCTCGGCGAAGTCGGCCAGGTCCTCGGCGCCGACGATGTCGATCGCCCCGGTGACGTCCGGGAAGAGGTAGAAGGTCGACCGCGGGACCTCGACCGACATACCCGGGGTGGCGTTGACGATGCCGCAGGCGGTGTCGCGGCGGCGGCGCAGCACCTCGAGCATGTCGCGCACCGGCGCCTGGGTGCCCTGGAGGGCGGCGATCCCGGCCCACTGCACGTAGTGCGTCGTGCACGACTCGTCGTTGGTGTTCATCGTCGAGAAGACGCGGCTGAGCTCGACGGGCGCGACCGCGGCACCGAGGCGCGATCCGGTCATCGCGAACTTCTTGGAGAAGGTGTAGAGGATGACCGTCCGCTCCGCCATCCCCGGCAGGGCGGCGATCGAGGATGACTCGCCCTCGTAGCGGGTCTCGAAGTAGGCCTCGTCGGAGAGCACCCACAGGTCGTGCTCGATCGCCAGCTCGGCGATCGCCTCCCGCTCGGCCGGGGTCGACTCGGCCGAGATCGGGTTCTGCAGGTCGTTGTAGATGATCGCGACGGTCCTGTCGGTGATCAGGCTGCGGACCTGGTCGAGGTCGATCGCGAAGCCGGTGTCCGTGGGCAGGTAGCGGTACGCCTTCGCCACGCCGCCGTGGTACTCGATCTGCGACTCGTAGATCGGGAAGCCCGGGTTGGGGTAGAGCACCTCGTCGCCTGGGTCCATCACCGCCTGCACGAACTTGGTGATGACCGGTTTGCCGCCCGTC
The DNA here is from genome assembly GCA_003577095.1 of Acidobacteriota bacterium. Lineage (GTDB taxonomy): Bacteria > Actinomycetota > Actinomycetes > Actinomycetales > Dermatophilaceae > Ornithinicoccus. Next base: position 1,422 of record QEUR01000161.1, on the reverse strand, counting down.
ATCACGGTCACGTTGTCGGGGGAGTATGTGGTGCCCCGCCGCCCGCCGACGTCCTCGGCCAGGGCTGCTCGGAGCTCGGGGATGCCGGGGCCGGGGCAGTAGCCCGTCCGGCCGTCGGCGATCGCGGCGTTCATCGCCTCCACGATGTGCGGCGCCAGGCCGAGGTCGAGGTCACCGAGGTGGAAGGGGTAGACCTCGTTGCCGCGCGCCTTCCAGTCGGCCGCGGCAGCCGCCACCGCGAAGGCGGTCTCGGTCCCGAGACCGCTCAGCCTGGTCGCCATCCGCATACCGGTCACGTCCTCGTGTCGAGCCCTCGTGTCGGGGCCAGGCTAGCCCCCTCCGGTCACGAGCCCGCCACCGGTGGCGAGGGGCACGACCCCGATGCAGACTGACGGGCATGGCGGACGGGACGGCAGCGACGCAGACCGGGCAGAAGGACTACGTGCTGGGGCAGGCGGTCCTCCTCGCGTCGGTGGCGGCCCTGGGCGGCTTCCTCTTCGGCTTCGACACGGCCGTCATCAACGGCGCGGTCAACGCGATGCGGGACGACTTCGGCATGGGCCCGGGCCTGACCGGCTTCGTCGTCAGCTCGGCCCTGCTCGGCTGCGTGGCCGGCGCCTACCTGGCCGGCCGGCTGGCCGAGCGGGTCGGCCGGATCCGCGTCATGGTGCTCGCCTCGGCGATGTTCACCGTCTCGGCGGTCGGCTCCGGTCTGGCGTTCGGCCCCTGGGACATGATCGCCTGGCGGGTGGTCGGCGGGCTCGGCGTCGGCGCCGCCTCGGTCATCGCGCCGGCCTACATCGCCGAGATCTCTCCGGCCTCTATCCGCGGCCGGCTCGGCTCGCTGCAGCAGATGGCGATCGTCACCGGCATCTTCGTGGCGCTGCTGTCCGACTACTTCATCGCCACCGTCGCCGGCGGGTCGGGCGAGCCGCTGTGGGGCAGCGTGGCGTGGCGCTGGATGTTCCTCGCCGAGGTCGTCCCCGCGGTGGCCTACGGCGTGCTCGCGCTCACCATCCCGGAGTCGCCGCGCTACCTGGTGTCGCTGGGCAGGGTCGACGAGGCGCGGGAGGTGCTCGGGCGGGTGATGCTGCGCGGCATACCGGAGCGGATCAGGGAGATCCGACGCACGGTGCGGCGCGAGGCGCGGGCCTCCCTGGCCGACCTGCGCGGCCCCGCGGGCCGGGTGCTGCCGATCGTGTGGATCGGCATCGCGCTGTCGGTCTTCCAGCAGTTCGTCGGCATCAACGTGATCTTCTACTACTCCTCCACGCTGTGGCAGGCCGTCGGCTTCACCGAGGACGACGCGCTCACCCAGACCGTCATCACCTCGGTGACCAACATCGTGGTGACGATCGTGGCGATCCTGCTCATCGACCGGATCGGCCGCCGCCGGCTGCTGCTGATCGGCTCGGCCGGGAT
>QEUR01000160.1 GCA_003577095.1 Acidobacteriota bacterium | reverse complement strand
CCGACCGGGATCGACAGCGGGAAGAGGACGATCAGCACGAACGTCGCCCACGTCGCACCCCAGAGGAGCGCGAGCCAGCAGGCGGTGACCACCACGACGTATGCCGTGACCACGCCCGCACCCAGGCGTCCCAGGGACACGGTGCGGCCCGCACGGGTCACGAGCGCCGAGACGACGATCCCCGCGACGGCGACGACGATGTAGGCCCACGGGAGCAGCCGCGCGCCGTAGGCGTGGAGGAACAGGGCGCTCGCGGGCACCACCAGGAAGGCCTCCAGGAGCCCCAGGGCGAGGGTCTGCCCGCCGAGGAGTGCCAGCCTGGTGCGCACGACGGGTCACTCGGTCCGCAGGCGCGTCTCGCGCAGCCGGCGGGCGAGCGCCGTGATGATCCCGGAGGCGACCTCGGGGTGGAGCCGGAGGGCTTCGTCGAAGTCCTCCTTCCTGAGCCGGAGGGCCACGCCGTCGGTGGTCGCCAGGACGTCGGCGGCACGGGGCCCGGGGTCGAGCACGGAGAGCTCGCCGATGGTGTCCACCGGGCCCACCCGCACGCGACCGTCCGGGCGGACGATCTCGACCTCGCCGTCGACGAGGACGAGCATCCAGTCCTCGGCCGCACCCCTGCGGATGAGCACCTCGCCCGCGGAGAAGGCCACCTCGTCGAGCCGGGAGGCCAGCCCGGCCAGCACCCGTCCGGGCGTGGTCTCGAAGAGCCCGGCGCGGCGCAGCATCGCCACCCGGTCGACGATGAGGTGGTGCGACGTCGTGCGTGAGGGCTGGCTCACCCTCGGAATATGGCAGAACCCCTACCGTGGCGGCAGGGACCGGCTTCGGCCACGGAACTCCGCGACGACGGTCCCGTCGGACTCGCGGCGGACGGTGACGTCGGTGATCCCGCTGCGCCCGTAGGTCACGCGCTCGCGGGCCTCGGCGACCAGGACGTCGCCCAGCCGGCCGGCGGTGAGGAAGGTGATCTCCGCCGACGCGGCGACGGTGAGGCGGCCGGTCGCGTTGCAAGCCAGCGCGAAGGTGGAGTCGGCCAGGGTGAACAGGTAGCCGCCGTGCATGATGTCGTGCCCGTTGACCATCGTCCCCACGACCGTCATCCGCGTGCGGGCGTGCCCGAGCGGCTGGCCGCCGGTGTCGTCCACGCCCACCTCGAGGACCTCGATGCCGAGCGCGGCCGAGGCCCGGTCCTCGGCCCACATCGCGTCGACGTGGGTGAGGTCGGGCCCGCTCACAGCGCCTCGCTCGGGCGGTAGCGGCCGCCGGGGTAGGCCGCGTCGAGCTCCTCCAGCTGCGCCCGGACGGTCCGTGCGCCGATCTCCTCGAGCCACTCGAAGGGGCCCTTGGGGTAGTTGGTGCCGAGCCGCATCGCGGTGTCGACGTCCTCGGCGCTCGCCTCGCCGCGGTGGACGAGGTCGACGCCCTCGTTGACGAGCATGGCGAGGGTGCGGGCCACCGGGTCGGTGCGGACCGGGCCGCCGACCAGCCGGTCCGCCAGGGCCTCGTCGGGGGAGGCGTCGAGCGCCGCGCCGGAGTCGTCGTAGCGGAAGACGCCGTGCCCGGTCTTGCGGCCCAGACGACCGGCGCGCACGAGGTCGCGCTGGTATGCCGTGGGCGCGTAGCGGGGGTCCTGCCCCGTCTGGTGCCACACGGACTCGCCCACGGCGAGGTTGACGTCCTGGCCGATGAGGTCGGTCAGCTCCATCGGGCCCATCCGGAAGCCGGCCCTGCGCAGGGTGAGGTCGAGGGTGGCGGGGTCGACGAGGCCCTCCTCGACCATCCGCTGCGCCTCGCCGTAGAAGGGTCGGGCGACGCGGTTGACGATGAAGCCCGGCGTGGAGGCGCAGCGGACCGGGGTCTTGCCCCAGGCCCGCATCAGGGCGCTCGCGTCCTCGAGGACGCCCGGGTCGGAAGCGGCGCCGGCGACCACCTCGACCAGCCTCATCAGCGGCGGCGGGTTGAAGAAGTGCAGGCCGATGACCCGGCCGGGGTGCGCCAGCGCGGGGGAGGTCCCGCCGTGCAGCGCGGCGTCGTGCCCGGACGTGGCCACGCCGGTGATCGCGTCGATCGACAGGCTGGAGGTGTTGGTCGCCAGCACGGTGGTCGGCGACTGCGCCTCCTCCAGCTGCCGGAAGATGACCCGCTTGACGTCGATCTGCTCCACCACCGCCTCGACGACGAGCGCCACCGGCGGCACCGTCGTCATGTCGCTTGTCGTGTGCGTGGTGATGCGGGCGAGGGTCGCGTCGGCGTCCTCCCGGGCGACCTTGCCCCTGGCGACGAGCCGGCTGAAGGTGTCCCCGAGCCTCTCGACGGCCCGCTGGGCCGCGCCCGGCTGGCTGTCGACGAGCACCACGGGGTGACCGGCCTGCGCCGCGACCTGCGCGATGCCGGTGCCCATCGCCCCGGCGCCGATGACCGCGACGGGGAGGTCAGCGGGGGCGAGCGGCGAGGTGTCGGGCGAGGCGTCCTGCGAGGAGCTCGGCGCGGAGCCGGGCGTGTGGGCCGCTGCGCGGGCACCGGTGGCTCCTCCGAGGGGGCTGCTGGTGACTGGGGTCTGCGGCGGCTGCGTCATGCGGCCAACTCTGGCACGGCTGGTCGCCACCGCCATCCCGTGGGAGCAGCACCGCGCGTTGAGCAGCACCGTCCCGCCACTGAGTGTCCCTTAGGAGCAGCACCGTCCCGTCACGGAGCGTCCCGTGGGAGTGCTACGGAGCGCGGCACTCCCACGGGACGCTCTCCCACGGGACATTCGTTCCTGCCGCCTGCGGGGCCTCACCTGTGGACGGCCGGCCTCGTCGTGGACGCCGACGTGCCAGCCTGGGGCTGCTGGAGGGACGGGCACGAGGCGGGGAGGCCTGGATGCAGGGGCGGGGGACGGTCGGTGCCGGGTCGTCGACGGAGAAGGTGGAGCGGCGCGACCGCATCGCTGGCCCGGTAGCGCAGGCGCACGGCGGCGTCGCCAGGCGCCAGGACCTGCTGGCAGCGGGCCTGACCCGGCACGACATCGACGGCCAGCTGCGGCGCCGGCTGTGGCATCGCGCGGGAAGGCACACGGTCGTGGTGGAGGGATCGCGCCCGGAGGGGGAGGGGAGGTACTGGCAGGCGCTCTGGGAGCTGGGGCCGAGGTCGGTGCTGGACGGACCCACGGCCCTCGTCGTCTCCGGGCTGACGTCCTGGACCGAGGAGATCGTCCACGTCTCCGTGCCGCGCAACGCCACGGTCGGGACCCTCGAGGGCGTGCGCCGCCACGTGCTGCGCGACGTCGGACCGGCCATCACGACGGGGCTGCGGCGGACCAAGCCCCATGTCGCCGCGGTCCGCGCGGCCGAGTGGGCAAGGTCCGACCGGGCGGCCGCGACGCTGCTGGCGATGACCGTGCAGCAGCGGCTCGTCTCCACGGAGGCGTTGCTGCAGAGGTGGGAGTCGGTCCGCAGGTCCCGTCGCCGCAGGGTGCTGGACGGCGTGATCCGGGACATCTGCGACGGCGCCCACTCGATCAACGAGCTGGACGTCGCCGATGCGTGCAGGGCACGGGGCATCAGGGCGCCCTCTCGCCAGCAGGTCAGGACCGGTCCGGCGGGCAGGGTCTACCTCGACCTCTTCTGGGACGAGGAGGAGGTGCACGCCGAGGTGCAGGGCGCTCACCACTTCGTCGGCCTGAAGGTGGTCGACGACTCGCTGCGCGTCAACGACCTCGCCATCTCCAGCCGAGCCCTCATCAGCCTGCAGATCCCGGTGCTCGGCTGGCGGGTCTCGCCGGATCGCTTCCTCGACCAGATCGCGGCTGCCCTGGAGGAGGGCGGTCGCCGGCGGCGGGCCCGAGCCCTGCCCCGCAGCGCCTGAACCGCGGACCCGTGAGAGCGTCCCGTGGAAGTGCCACGCCGCGCAGCACTTCCACGGGACGCTCTACTGCGTCCGACGGCGCTGAGCGCCGGACGCCTCGAGCGTCACGGCCCAGCGCCGCCACGGAGGGACGTCGGCCCAGTTCAGCGCGAGCGTGCGGTGGGCGCGCGCGAACCGGCGCCGCAGCTGGCGTCCTCCCCGCAGGGAGCGGACCGACACGCCGACGCGCAGCGTGGGGAGCAGGGCGATGCCGGCGCCGGGCCCGAGCACGAGCGCCAGGTCCATGTCGTCGTGCACCTCGGGGTCCCCACGGTGCACCCGGCCCGACACCTCCGTCCAGGCCTCGCGCCGGAAGGCCATGCACGACCCCCACAGGACGTGGTGGCCGGCGGCGGCGAGGCCCAGGACGTAGTAGCTGCCGAGGTAGAGCGCCGCGAGCAGGTGGCTCAGGCCGGGTGGGGCGTCGTGGAAGGCGCCGACACCGGTGACCGCCACCGTGCCCGGTCGACCGCCGAGCGCCGCGGCGACCCTCTCGACCCAGTCCTCCGGCGGCACGGAGTCCGCGTCCAGGCGCGCCACCACCTGTCCCACAGCCGCGTCGTAGCCGGTCGCCGCGGCCGCCGGGATCCCGACGTCCGGCTCGACGACCACACGGGCGCCGTGGGCACGGGCGACCGCGGCGGAGGAGTCGGTCGAGGCGTTGTCGACGACCACGACCTCGTGGGGCCGCACGGTCTGGCGGGCCAGCGCCGCGAGGCAGGTGCGCAGGGCCTCGGCGTCGTCACGCACCGGGATCACGACGCTCACCTCGGCCACCCTGCTCACCCCGCCCCCCGACGCCGACCGCGACTGCCGGGCCCGCCGCCTGCGGGCCGCCGGCTCGCGAGCGCGGCCCCGGCGACCGCCGAGCCGAGGACACCCGCGACCAGGTCCCCGACGGTGTCGTCGTAGCCCACCTGGATGGCCTCGTCGATCCAGCTGTGGCCGACCCACTCACCCGCCTCCCACAGCACGGCGAGCAGCGTGCCCAGCGCCGTGGTGACCACGACGAGGCCAGCGCGCGGCAGCTGCTCCGGGAGCGCCCCGACCCTGGTCATCAGGAGGACCGCCGCGACCGCGAGCAACCCCGTGGCCACCGCGTGCACGAGGACGTCGAGCCCGGGCACGGTGACGTACCAGTCCAGCACCGCAGCCCAGGCCCCGAGCAGGATCGTCGCCCCGCTGGCGACCTGGAACGGCCCCGGGAGCCGGCAGACCCGGGGCACGGTGAGCCCCAGGAGGACCAGGGCGAAGAGGGCGACGCTCACCCCGTCGCGCCAGAAGGCGGCGACGAAGGAGGCGAGCCCCAGCACGGCCAGCGCGTCGGTGCCGAGCCGCGACCAGGGCGGCCCGGGCACCGACAGCTCAGGAGGCAAGGGCCATCCAGATGAACAGCTGGGTGACCAGGAAGCCGGTCACCAGGTTGAGCCAGATGAAGCGCCGCCAGCCGGCGTTCGCGCGCTCGCAGTCCTCGTCGGCCAGGTGGAGGTATGGCGCGACGCTCGCCGCGTAGGGCAGCGCCAGCAGACCGGCGAGGGCGCCCGGCCAGCCGGTGGGGAGGAGCAGGGCCCCGGCGAGCAGGTAGCCGACGAAGGAGGCCCGCACCGTGCCGGAGGCGCCGGCCCAGGTCGCGACGGAGGCGATGCCCGCCTCCCGGTCGGCCTGGATGTCCTGCACCGCTCCGAACGCGTGCGAGGCCATGCCCCACACGAAGAAGGCGGCCAGCGCGCACAGCACCGGCGCGGTGAACGACGCCCCCGCCAGCGCGAGCCCCAGGACGGCAGGGCTGACGAAGTGGGTGCTGGAGGTCACGGAGTCCAGCACCGGGCGCTCCTTCAGCCGCAGGCCCGGCGCGGAGTAGGCGATGACGGCGAAGAGGCTGACGGCCAGCACGACCGAGGAGGCGACGTCCCCGAGCAGGAGCAGGGCGAGGACGAAGGGCAGGTTGGTCAGCGCCGCCGCCCACAGGGTCAGCCGGTGCCAGCGCCGCGGCAGCACGATGCCCTCGATGCCGCCCTTGCGCGGGTTGCGCAGGTCGGACTCGTGGTCGAAGACGTCGTTGACGCCATACATGAGCAGGTTGTAGGGGACCAGGAGCCAGAGCGTGCCGATCACCAGCATGGCGGTGACACCGCCCCCGCCGAGCAGGTAGGCGGCCGCGAACGGGTAGGCCGTGTTGATCCAGCTCACCGGTCGGGAGGAGCCCACCAGGTGGCGGACCGCCGCGCCGGCGCCGGTCGGCGGGGTGGCGGTGGTGGTCGTCATGGTGCCTCCGTGGGACGGGTCAGGAGCGCGCGCAGCGACGGCAGCAGCAGCCCGGCGACCAGCGGCCAGGCGAGGTCCTCCAGGGGAGCGCGCCACAGGCGCACGCCGAGCAGCGAGGCCTCGTCGAAGCGGAACAGGTCGGCGGCGATCATCAGGCTGTCGAAGACGACGGTCAGCCCCAGCAGGATCGCCGTCGTCAGCGCCGTCGTCGCCCACCAACGGATGGTCAGGCCCCGGCGCACCGTGGCCCAGGCGGAGACGGCGACCGCGATCCCGACGAAGACCGTCGCGAGACCGAGATAGCTCACCGGGCGCCCTCCCGCTCGCGGCCGGCCTGGAGTTCCCGGCCGGGCCGGCGCGGCCGGTCGGACGTCTCCGATGCCGGACCGAGGCCGGACGCCATCGCGACCAGGCCGTGCAGGACGAGGGTCACGTAGCAGAGGAAGGTGATGAAGAGCAGCTCCTCCACGGGCAGCTCGGGCGCGAGCAGCAGGCCGGTCATGGCCTCGCTCGCCCCCCGGTGGTAGAAGCCCTGCGAGATCGCGACGACGTCCCACGCCAGGAAGAGCAGGATGCCGACGCCGAGCACGGCGAGGGATCGACGGGGGTCGCGCCAGAGCACGAGGTGGAAGCGGGCGTCGAGCAGCGCCATGCACGCCGTCGGGACGAGGATCGCGGCGCCGTAGGCCAGGCCGGTCACGACGCCACCCCGCTCGCACGCCCGGCCCCGGCCGGTTCCGACGAGGGGCCGGTGGAGACGTCACCGCGCAGCCGCTTGAGGACCAGCTCGGCGCTGATCAGGCACATCGGCAGGCCGATGCCGGGGATCGTGCTCGACCCCGCGTAGAGGAGCCCGTCGACGTGCCGGGAGATGTTGCGGGAACGGAACATCGCGCTCTGCCGCAGGGTGTGCGCCGGGCCGAGCATGCCGCCGCGCCAGGCGGACAGGTCGGCGGCGAAGTCGCCCGGGCCGACGGTGCGCCGCGCCACGACCCGGTCGGCGAGGTCCGGGATCCCTGCCCAGGCCGCGACCTGGGCGACCGCGGCGTCGGCCACCGCCTCGACCGCCCGGTCCCCGGTGCCGTCCGGTCCTCCCCGCCCCATGGCGGGATCGGCGGGCACGGGCACCAGGACGAAGAGGTTCT
>QEUR01000159.1 GCA_003577095.1 Acidobacteriota bacterium | reverse complement strand
GACGTCGAGCGCCCGCGCGTCGAGCGCGGCCTGCTCCGCGGCGTGCTCGATCTCGAGCGCGAAGATGCTCGTCACCGCGGCGGCGACGATGCCGCGCGGCGCCATGAAGGACAGCAGGGTGCGCTCCTGCCGCGTCGCCGAGGTGCCGATCAGCCCGAGCAGCACGGAGGCGGGGCGGACGACCACCACGAGCAGGACGACGAAGACGGCCGCCGTGGGGGCGATCGCGACCACCTCCTCGGGGGTCACCCGGCCGCCCAGCAGCACGAACAGCGCGCCGACGATGAGCACCTGCAGGTGCTCCTTGAACTCGCGCACGTGCTCCAGGCGCAGCTCGCGCCGGTTGCCCAGGTAGATCCCGAGCATGGTCACGGTCAGCAGGCCGCTCTCGGGCTGGAGCTGGTTGGACACGACGAGGGCGCCGACGGCGGCGGCGAGGAAGACCACGCCGTCGAGGAAGTCGGGGATGAGGTGCCGCCGCATCGCCACCTCGAGGGCGATCCCGAAGACCAGCATGAGCGCCGTGGAGATGAGCACGAGACGGCCGAGGGTGAGCAGCGCCGGGACCACCGCCGGGTCCGGCCCGCCGATGATGACCGCCTGGAAGACGAGGACGGCCAGCACCGCACCGATCGGGTCGACGACGATGCCCTCCCAGCGCAGCATCGAGGACACCCGGCGGGTAGGTCGCAGCTGCCGCACGATCGGCGCGATGACCGTGGGGCCGGTGACGACCAGCAGCGCGCCGATGAGCAGCGAGAGCTGCCAGCTGATCCCCGCGACCATCCCGGAGACCGTGATGAGCACCCAGGCGATCGCCACGGTGACCGTGCACAGCCGCACGACGGCACGACCGAGCCCCCGCAGGTCACGGAAGCGCAGCGACAGCGAGCCTTCGAAGAGGATGATGCCGACCGAGAGGCTCACGCCGGCGAAGAGGACCTCCCGTCCCAGCACCGCCTCCGGCGATACGACCTGTCCCAGCCCGAAGCCGACCAGGAGCAGGAGCAGGATCGAGGGGATCTTGGCCCGGTAGGCGACGAGCTGGCACGTGGCGCCGAGGGCGAGCACGAGGGCCAGGTAGGGGGCGACGGGCACGGGTGCCAGTGTGCGTCATACCGGAGTCTTCTCGCACCCCTGGCCCGGCGCGTCCTGCGCCTCGACGCCGCGGGCGACGGCGGGCCGTCGTGCGCCGCCCGCACGGCGCGTGGGACTATCGTCCGAGGTCATGGACGGCGCCGACGAGGAGAGCACCGACGAGGTGCTGGCGCGCGCCGTCGACGCGTTGTACGCCGTCGACCCCTCCGAGTTCGTCTCCGCCCGGACCGCACGGGTCCGCCAGCTCCGTGCGGAAGGTATGCGGGAGGTCGCCAAGCAGGTCGCCGCGCTGCGCAGGCCGAGCGTGGCCGCAGCGGCCGTGAACGCGACCGTCCGTGCCGACGACCCCGTCGTGGCCCGGCTGGAGGACCTGGGCGTCCGCATGCGCCACGCGCAGTCGAGCCTGGACGCGGCCGCCCTCTCGGAGCTGCGCGGTGAGCGTGACGAGGTGCTGGCCGCCTGGGTGGCCGCCGCGCGCGAGCACGCCGGCGGGCTCACCGCGGCCGTGGAGGCGGAGGTGAGGGACACGGCCGTCGCCGCGCTCGCCGACCCCGCGGCGAGCGAGATCGTCACCAGCGGGAGCCTGACGCGGGCGCTGAGCTACAGCGGCTTCGGGGAGGTGGACGTCGCCGACGCCGTGGCGCGCACCAGCACGGGCGTCGTGCTGACCCGGATCGAGGGAGGCAAGGGCTCCACGGACGAGGAGCCCGAGGCGGCCGGGGAGCTCGAGGAGGACGGGGAGCTCGAGGAGGACGGGGAGCTCGAGGAGGACGAAGAGCCCGAGCCCGACGAGGACGAGGGCGCCGAGCCGGACGACGAGCCCGACGAGGACGAGGACGACGAGGACGAGCCCACTACCCGACCGGCGACACGGTCGGTCCGCGCGAGCGACCTGCGCGCCCTGGAGATGGAGCTCGACGCGGCCGAGAAGGCGGTGGCCGCCGCCCGCGCCGCGCGCAAGCAGGCCGCAGCCGACGACGAGGCGGCACAGCTGGCCCTCGCCGGCGCCGCCGGCCGGGTGGAGCAGGCGGAGCAGGCGCTCCGCACGGCCCAGGAGGAGGCGGAGGCGGCAGCCGGTGCCGCGGAGGAGGCAGCCGCGGCGCTGGAGTCGGCCGAGGACGAGCTGCGCCGCAGCCGCCGCGAACGCGACGCCGCCCGTGCGGCGCTCGAGGAGGCCGAGGACCGTTGATCCGCCCCGTGACGGTCGGGAGCGCCGCACCTGCACTTGCGTCACGCCCGTTCACCGGCATACGGGCGTGTCACGACAGAAATGTATGCCCGGAACCGCTGCAGGCTCTCCGCTCCAGCACTCGTGTCACGCCCGTTCGCCGGCATACGGGCGTGTCACGACAGGATCCGCGCGGTCACGACAGGGTCCGCGCGGCCCTCACAACAGAGTCCGCGCGCGCCCAGACGTCCTTCGGGCGGCGCGGTCGGTGGCTACGGACAGGGTGGCCCGGGGCCCGGAGCGGCGAGACGCGCCGGACCTCCCCGGAGGCAGCCCGGGGAGGTCCGTCCGATCCAGTGTGCCTGGTGGCGCCGAGGGGCGCGCGCCCAGCGGCGAGGCACTGCCGCGCACGCGACCGGCGACGAGGGCCGACCGGCGAGGCGGGAGAGAGCCGTGGTCAGGCGCGCCCGTCCAGCACCTTCACCAGGCGCCAGGCCAGCGGGAAGGCCGCGGCGGCCAGGGCCGCCTTGACCAGCCCCGGCACGATGAAGGGCGTGACGCCGTAGGCGAGGATCGTCGCCGGGTCGCCGAGCCCGAGCACCATCGCCATCCACGGCACGCCGACCACGAAGGGCGCGGCCGTGGCGGCGCAGAAGCCGACCATCGCCAGCACCGGGCGCCGGTCCCAGGCGCGCTCGGCGAACCAGCCGGCGATCGCCGCGGCCGCGACGAAGCCGACGATGAAGCCGAAGGAGGGCATGAGCACGTAGGCCGGCCCGCCGCCCGCCTCGGCGAACCACGGCACGCCCGCCAGGCCCAGCGCCAGGTAGGTGGTCAGCGCCGCCGCACCTCGCCGCATGCCGAGGGCGCCGCCCACGAGGATCACGGCGAGGGTCTGGCCGGTGATCGGCACCGGCCACATCGGGATCGTCAGCTGAGCGAGCAGCCCGACGACGGCGGCACCGGTCACGACCAGCGCGGCGTCGGTGAGGACCGAGCTGCGCGGGACGAGACGGTCGGCGAGCACGGCGGGGCGTGCGGGGAGGGCGGCGGTCGACACGGTGGGATCCTCCTGGGACGGCGGTGACGTTTGACGCACAGCCTGCCACAGCCCCACCGACCAGGTTGACGCGCACGTGAGGTTGGCGGGCCGGGAGCGCGACGGCATACCCTGGGGGCGCATCGTCGCCGGTCGCCCGCCCCTCGGTCGACCGGCGCCGTCCGTGACGGGCCCGCGGTCGCGGGCCTCGCCAACACCCAGGAGCTTGACGTGAAGATCGCCGTGCTGAACGCCGGTGGCGACTGCCCCGGACTCAACGCCGTCATCCGGGGCATCGTCCTCAAGGGCGACCGGATCTACGAGCACGAGTTCGTCGGGGTCAAGGACGGCTTCCGCGGGCTCGTCGACGACGACATCGTCCCGCTCCCCCGCCAGCACGTGCGCGGGCTGTCCAAGCTCGGCGGCACTATCCTGGGCACCTCCCGCGTCAGTCCGTTCGTCGACGGGAGCACCGACCGGGTCCGGGAGGTCCTGGCCAAGCACGACGTGGAGGCGCTCGTCGCGATCGGCGGCGAGGGCACGCTGACGGTGGCGCGGATGTTCCACGACGACGGGATCAACGTCGTCGGGGTGCCCAAGACCATCGACAACGACCTGTCGGCGACCGACCGCACGTTCGGCTTCGACACCGCGGTCTCGATCGCCACCGAGTCCATCGACCGGCTGCGGACCACGGGCGAGGCGCACAGCCGGTGCATGGTCGTGGAGGTCATGGGCCGCAACGTCGGCTGGATCGCGCTGCACGCCGGGATCGCGGCCGGCGCGCACGCGATCCTCATCCCGGAGGTGCCGGTGACCCGGGAGCAGGTGTGCGCCTGGGTGCAGCACGCCATGGACCGCGGCCGTGCCCCCGTGGTCGTGGTGGCCGAGGGGTTCAGCTTCCCCGGCGAGGACCAGCTGGCGAGCAGCGAGCGCACCGACACGCTGGGCCGCCCGCGCCTCGGCGGCATCGGCGAGCAGGTGACCCGGATGATCGAGGAGCGCACCGGCATCGAGACCCGCAACACCACCCTGGGCCACCTGCAGCGCGGTGGCGTCCCGAGCTCCTTCGACCGCGTCCTGGCCACCCGCTTCGGGACCGCGGCCGTGGACTCGGTCAGCGCCCGCCGCTGGGGCACCATGGTCGCGCTGCAGGGGATCGACATCGTCAACGTCAACCTGCGCGACGCGACGAGCGAGCTCAAGACGGTCCCGCGCGAGCAGTGGGACGAGGCTGCGATCCTCTTCGGATGAGGTATGCCGTGCCCGCTCCCCTGAGCCCCCTGCCCACCGCGGCCGACGTGGACGCAGCCGCGGAGCGCATCCGCGGCCGGGTCGCCCGGACCGCCCTGACCCACAGCGCGCGCCTCTCCGAGGAGACCGGCGCCTCCGTCTGGCTCAAGCGGGAGGACCAGCAGCCGGTCCGCTCCTACAAGGGGCGCGGCGCGGCCAACCTCATCGCCCAGCTGGACAGCGAGCAGGTATGGGCCGGTGTCGTCTGCGCGAGCGCCGGCAACCACGCCCAGGGCGTGGCCCATGCGTGCGCCTCGCTGGGCGTGAGCGCCCGGATCTACCTGCCGGCGAACACCCCCCGGCAGAAGCGCGAGCGGGTCGCGGCGATCGGCGGCGACTGGGTGGAGACGGTCGTCGGCGGCAGGACCTACGACGAGGCAGCCGCGGCGGCGCTGGCCGACGTGGAGCGTACCGGCGCGACGCTGGTGCCGGCCTTCGACCACCCGCACACGATCGCAGGGCAGGGCACGATCGCGCGCGAGGTCGTCGAGGACGTCGTCGACATGGGTCGCCGCCTCGACGTGCTCGTCGTCCCGGTGGGCGGCGGCGGCCTGCTCGCCGGCTGCCTCACCTGGCTCCGAGAGCGGCACCCCGGCGTCCGCGTCGTCGGCGTCGAGCCGGCGGGAGCGGCGAGCATGATCGCCGCGACCCGGGAGGGCGGGCCGGTGACCCTGCCGGACATCGACCGCTTCGTCGACGGCGCGGCCGTGGCTCGGGCCGGCGACCGGACCTACGAGGTGGTGGCACGCCATACCCCCGGGCTGGTGGCGGTGCCCGAGGGGCGCGTGTGCACGGAGATGATCGCGCTCTACCAGACCGAGGGGATCATCGCCGAGCCCGCCGGGGCGCTGGCCGCCGCCGCGCTGGACGTCGTCGGGATCGAGCCGGGGCAGAACGTCGTCGCGGTCGTCTCCGGCGGCAACAACGACGTCCTGCGCTACCCCGAGGTGATGGAGCGCAGCCTCGTCCACGAGGGGCTCAAGCACTACTTCCTCGTCGACTTCCCGCAGGAGCCCGGCATGCTGCGGCTCTTCCTCGACGAGGTCCTCGGCCCGGACGACGACATCGCGCTGTTCGAGTACACCAAGCGCAACAACCGCGAGACCGGCCCCGCCCTCGTCGGCATCGAGCTCGGCTCCCGGGAGGACCTCGCGCCGCTGCTGGAGCGGATGGACGCCTCCTCGATGGAGGTCGAGCCGATCCCGCCCGACAGCCCGCTGTTCCGCTTCGTGCTCTGACGCCCGGTGTGCCAGCCCGCGCGACGCCGACGGTGCCGCCGGCGTCGTCAGTCCCCGTAGAGCACGTCGTCCGGTGGAGTGTCCGGGCACCAGTCGGCAAAGCCCGGGTCGGCCTCGATCTCGGACGGGAGCTCGACCGCGCTCCGCGGGCTCCAGTGCCGGTAACCGGTGGCGGCGTACTCGCCCACGAAGGTCTCGAACGACGGCGGCTCGGGCACCTCGACGCCGTCGGCGCGCATGCACGGGACCGTCTGCTCGACCCGCCAGTCGTAGAGGAGGCGCAGCTGATGCAGGGAGAAGGGCCGCAGATACTTCTCGTCGACCGGGTACATCGCCGTGCACACATAGTTCGCTCGCGCGAGGTCGTCCTCGTGCCCCACCTCGAAGGGGATCCCCTCCTGCTCCCACTGGTCGACGGTGCTGGGGAAGCCCTGCTCGGCCATGCACGCCAGACGCACCTCGTCGTACTCCTCGAGGGGCACCGTGCGGACGGGCCCCACCTGCGGCGGCTCGCCCTCGAGTCCCGACGAGTCCCAGAGCTGCTCGAGCACCTCGGCATGGCTGCGGGGCGGCCCTGGTGGCGCGGTCCGCAGAGCCTCCGTCAGCCCCTCCTCGGTGATGGGTCCCTGTCCGGCCACCTCGGTCGGCCGGGGTGTCCGCGCGGACGGCGCCCCACCCGAGGGCGCCGGCGCGTCCGCCCCTGAGCAGCCGGCGAGCGCCAGCACGGCGAGCAGTCCCAGGACCACCGCACGTCGCGGCACCCTCACCACCCCTCTCGTCGTCTGCACCCGTAACGCACGGGAGGACGGGAAAGGTTGGTCCCGGATACGTTATCGGCGGGCTGTCGATCCGTGGCCGCCCCGTTCGTCAGGGGAGCAGAGGACGCGGTCCCGCGGACTCGACACCAACCAGGAGGACCACCCGATGAGCCGATACCTGCTGCTGCTCCCCGCCCCCGAGGCGCAGTGGGCGCAGCTGCCTCCCGAGGAGCACCAGAAGGGCATGCGGTCGCACGAGCAGTTCCACCGCGACCTCGCCGCCGGCGGCCACGAGATCGTCGTCGCCGCCCCGCTCGAGCCGAGCGCGCAGGCCACGTCCATGCGGCCGGACGGCAGCGGCGGGGCGACCGTCACCGCGGGCCCCTTCACCGAGTCCGTGGAGCAGGTCGTCGGTTTCTACCTCGTGCAGAGCGAGGACGAGGCCGACCTGCGGGCGTGCGCCGAGCGCTTCGCCTCCCGGGGCGAGCTCATCGAGCTCCGTCGCCTGGCCGAGTAGAAGGAGAGACACATGACCGAGTACGTCGTGCTCATCGTCGGGGACGCCGACCGCTGGTGGACCACCATGGACGCCGAGCAGCGCAGGGCCGGGTATGACGAGTACACCCGCTTCGGGCAGGAGCTCGCCAGGCGCGGGCACCGGGTCACCGGAGGAGCCGAGCTCCACGGGACCGGTGAGGCGCGCCGCATACCGCCCGGCGGCGGAGCCGTCACCGAAGGGCCCTTCGCCGAGGTGACCGAGCAGGCCGGCTGCTTCTACCAGGTGCAGACCGACGACCTGGACGACCTG
>QEUR01000158.1 GCA_003577095.1 Acidobacteriota bacterium | reverse complement strand
CGGGTCGTGGGCGACGGCAGGACCGAGGTGGAGCTGACGCCGCTGGAGTTCGGCTTCCTGGAGGCGCTGAACGCCCAGCCGGGACGCCTGTGCACCTTCGAGCAGCTCCAGCAGGAGGTGTGGGGGACGCCGCACATCGGGGACGTCACGCAGGTGCACTCCCTCGTCAAGCGTCTGCGTCGCAAGCTCTGCAGGATGGAGCTCGCGGTCCGGCTGCAGGCCGTCCGAGGCGTCGGTTTCCGCCTCGTCCGGCCGGCGCCGCTGCGGGGCGTGCACGGGTGAGGCTCAGACCCGCCCGGATAACCCACCGTGCCCATGATTCGCCCATGTCCTGTCCTTGAGCGTCGCCGAGAGCCTTCCTAGCGTCGAGACGGGGCCGTCCGGCCCCTGACCTCGAAGGAGAGGAAGTCTCGTTCCATGGATCGCACACAGCACAGGCGGTGGTGGGTCGCGGCGGCGGCCTCGGCATCGCTCGTCATGTCGGGCTTCGGTGCCCTCGGAGCGGCTCAGGCCGCCCCGGGAGACCCAAGCATCGGCCAGAAGGTCGACGACCGGGTGGACACGGAGCTGCAGGCCGAGGGCCGCGCGGACGTCTGGGTCCGGCTCGCCGAGCAGGCGGACCTGACGGCGGCCGCGTCCGTCGCCGACTGGGACGCCCGCGGGCAGGCCGTGGTCGACGCGCTGCAGAAGACGGCAGAGAGCACACAGAAGGAGTTGCGTGCCCAGCTGGACGAGCAGGGCGTCGACTACACCGCATACTGGGCCACGAACTCTCTCCGGATCGGCGGTGCGGACGCGGAGCTCGTGTCCGCGCTGGCGGCGGAGAGCGCCGTCGAGGGCATCTACCCCACCATGAAGATCGAGGCGCCCGAGCCGGTGGATGAGAAGCCGCAGATGGCCCCGTCCGCCGTGGAGTGGGGCGTCGCCGACGTCAACGCACCTCAGGTGTGGGACCAGATGGGCATCCGGGGCGAGGGCATCGTCGTCGCCAACATCGACACCGGTGTCCAGTACGACCACCCTGCCCTGGTGAACCAGTACCGCGGCAACAACGGGGACGGCACCTTCACGCACGACTACAACTGGTTCGACCCGCAGGGCGGGTCGCCGACACCGACCGACTACGACGGCCACGGCACCCACACCATGGGCACGATGGTCGGCGACGACGGCGGCGACAACGAGATCGGCGTGGCCCCCGGTGCGCAGTGGATCGCCGCCGCCGGGTGCTGCCCGACCGACCAGGCGCTCATCGACTCCGGCCAGTGGATGCTCTACCCGACGAGGATCGACGGCTCGGACCCCGACCCCTCGAAGCGGCCCAACATCATCAACAACTCCTGGGGCACGCAGGTCCCGTCCAACGCCCCCTTCATGGAGGACGTCATCGTCGCCTGGCAGGCATCGGGGATGTTCGGCGTCTTCGCCAACGGCAACAACGGCCCGGCGTGCCAGACCTCCGGCGCTCCCGGAAGCCGGATCGTCGCCTACTCGGTCGGCAACTACAACAGCAGCCACACCATCTCGAACACCTCGAGCAAGGGTGCGGGCCAGGACGGCGAGATCAAGCCGAACATCTCCGCGCCCGGAAGTGCGGTGAGGTCCGCCATCCCGGGCAACGGCTACGCGTCCTACAGCGGCACGTCGATGGCGGCACCGCACGTGGCGGGTGCCGTTGCGCTGGCATGGTCGGGTGCACCGGCCCTGCTGGGTGACGTGGAGGGCACCCGGGCCCTGCTCGACGGGACCGCGGTCGACACCGAGAACCTCATGTGCGGCGGCACGGCCGAGGACAACAACGTCTTCGGTGAGGGCCGGCTCGACGCGCTGGCGCTGCTGGAGTCGGCGCCGATCGGTGAGACCGGGACCCTGAGCGGCGTCGTGACCGACGCCGCGACGGGCGACGCCCTCGCCGGCGTCAGCGTCACCGTCGAGGGCCCGATCTCCCGCAACCTGGTGACCAACGACGAGGGCGCCTACACCGCGCTGCTCTCGGCCGGCGACTACTCCGTCTCCGCGAGCCTCTTCGGCTACGTCACCCAGGAGTCCACCGTCGCCGTCACGGAGGACACCACCACCACGCTCGACGTGGCGCTGGAGCCGGCCCCCAGCAGCACGGTCTCCGGCACGGTGACCGACGGGTCCGGCTACGGCTTCCCGCTCTACGCCCGCGTGGCCGTCGACGGCACGCCCGTGGCGACCTTCACGGACCCGGAGTCGGGCGAGTACAGCATCGACCTGCCCGAGGGCGAGACCTTCACGCTCACCGTCCAGGTGCAGTACCCCGGCTACGAGACGCCGGCGACCGAGGTCACCGTCTCCGGTGACGAGGTCGTCGACGTCGCGGTCCCGGTGGACCAGTACGCCTGCACCGCACCTGGCTACGGCTTCCACGTGGAGGGCGTCACCGAGAGCTTCGACGGAACCACCACTCCCGAGGGCTGGGCGGTCACCGACGAGGCCGGCACCGGCCAGGTGTGGCGTTTCGACAACCCGCGCGCGCGGGACAACCTCACCGGGGGCGAGGGCAACTTCGCGATCATGGACTCCGACTACTTCGGATCGGGCGGGGTGCAGGACACCTCCCTGGTCAGCCCGTCGGTCGACATGAGCGCGCTCACCGCGCCCGTCGTCGGCTTCAAGCAGGACTGGCGGCCCCTCGGTGACAACGCCGACGTCGGCGTCTCCGTCGACGGAGGCCAGACCTGGGAGACGGTACTGGCCCAGACCACGGCCGACCGCGGCCCCGTCGAGAAGGTCGTGCCGCTGCCGACGGCGGCCGGCGAGAGCGACGTCAAGGTCCGCTTCCACATGTACAACTCCGACTGGGACTGGTGGTGGCAGGTCGACGACGTCTTCCTGGGCAACCGGGCCTGCGAGCCCGTCTCGGACGCCGCCGGCTATGTCGTCGGCACCGTGACTGGGGTGGAGACCGGCGAGGGCATCTCCGGTGCCACCGTCACCAACCTCGACGCGCCCGAGGAGACCGCGCAGACGACCGACACGCCCGCCGACCAGAACCTCGGCGACGGCTTCTACTGGATCTTCTCGACCTCCCCGGGGACCCACCCGTTCGAGGCCGGGGCACGCCAGTTCGAGACCGTCACCAAGGACGTCGACGTCGTCGCGGGCGACTCGGTCCGGGCGGACTTCGGGCTTGGCTCCGGTTTCGTCACGATCGACCCGACCGCGTTGGAGACGACCGTCGTGCTGGGCTCGGACGACACCGGGACGCTGACCATCAGCAACACGGGGTCCGGCGCGGCCGAGGTGGAGCTGTCCGAGCTCGCCGGCGACTTCGTCATGCAGAAGGCCGACGGGAGCACCTCCCGCCCGGCCCGCAGCGACGACGCCGGTGAGGTCCTCACGGTCGACGCGCCGACCTCGTTCGAGGCGCTGGCCACGGGCAAGGCGGCCCAGGGCTCGCCGGACCCGGCCTTCGCGCCCGCCGAGGAGTGGACGCCGCTGGCGAACTACCCGACCGTCGTGATGGACGGCCGCGTGGTCAACGTCGACGGCGAGTGGTACTCGATCGGCGGCACGAACGGCTCGTCGTCCTACGACACGGCCTTCCGCTACGACGCCGCGGACCAGACGTGGTCACCGATCGCGTCGCTGCCGGGCGCCCGCTCGGCCGTCACGGCCGGCAACGTGGGCGGCACCATCGTCGTCAGCGGCGGCTGGGTCGCGGCGGGCACGACCGCCGAGACCCTCGTCTACGACCCGGCGGCCGACGCGTGGAACCGCGTGGCCGACAACCCCGTCTCGGTCTCCGCGGCCGGGACGGCCGTCGTGGACGGCAAGCTCTACTCGGTGGGTGGCTGCACCACCAGCAGCTGCACGCCGATGAGCTCGGCCGTCACCGCCTACGACGCGGCGAGCGACACCTGGGAGCGGCTGGCCGACTACCCCGTCGCGGTGGCCTTCGCCTCGTGCGGCGGCGTGGACGGCCAGGTCGTCTGCACCGGTGGCAACCCCGGCTCCGGCGGCATCGCCGACAGCTACGCCTACGACCCCGGTTCCGGGGCGTGGACCGCGCTGCCCGACGCGCCGGTGGACAGCTGGGCCTCCCAGTACGCCGCCGCCAACGGCCAGCTGGTGGTCAACGGCGGTGTCCAGGCCGGTGACATCACCAACGCGACGTTCGCCTTCGACTCGGCGAGCGGCTCGTGGGTCACCCTGCCGGCCTCGGGACAGCCGCTCTACCGGGGTGGTGCCGCGTGCGGCATCGCCCGGGTCGGCGGCTCGGCAGGCAGCTTCGACGCCGTCGACACGGCCGAGCAGCTGCCCGGCTACGACGACTGCGGCGCCGCGGGCGCCGACGTCAGCTGGCTGAGCCTGGACCAGACCGAGCTCACCGTCCCGGCCGGCGGCACCGCGACGGTGACCGTCACCATGGACGGCGACGTCGCCCAGCCCGGGAGCTACACCGCCGGGATCCGGGTGAAGACCAACACGCCGCAGAAGCTCGACCCGATCCCGGTGACCATGACCGTCACGCCCCCCAGGACCTGGGGCAAGCTGATGGGCACGGTGACCGGTCGGTCCTGCGAGGCCGACCTGGCGCCGCTGGCGGGCGCGACGGTCGACGTCACCCCCGTCCAGGGCACCGGCAGCGGCTTCGTGCTCGTCACCGGTGACGACGGTCGCTACGCGCACTGGATGATCTCGGAGAAGAGCGGCAAGCAGCGGCTGATCGCCGCGAAGGACGGCTACCGTCCGCAGGTCACCGAGGCGCAGGTCAAGGCCGGGAAGACGACCACGGTCGACTTCAGCCTCCTCGTGACCGGCTGCTGACCCGTCCCGGTCCGGCCCGTCCCGCAGCCTGCGGGACGGGCCGGTCGGCCGTGCGGGGTCTGCTACGATGGAGGACGACCAGCCGGGTGCTCGCGCGCCCGGTGTGCAAGAGGGGCTCCTCGCCCCCACCCGCGCCGGCCTCAGGGTCGCCGGGTCTCCAGGTCCGCCCAGGACCCGTTCCCGGGTGGTGGTATGCAGCGGCGCGGAGCCGCAGCATACCCGTCCGGGCGTCCGGCCGACCTGGTGGTGAAGGCCTCTTGCGCACCTCGTGCCAGGAGGCCTTTCTGGTGCCCGGGTCACCACGACAGACGAAGGAGCAGCACATCAGCGAGCCTCGCATCAACGACCGCATCCGAGTTCCGGAGGTGCGGTTGGTAGGCCCCAACGGAGAGCAGGTCGGCATCGTGCGCGTCGAGGACGCGCTGCGGCTGGCCGCGGAGGCCGACCTCGACCTGGTCGAGGTCGCCCCGATGGCCCGCCCCCCGGTGGCCAAGCTCATGGACTACGGCAAGTACAAGTACGAAGCCGCGATGAAGGCGCGTGAGGCCCGGAAGAACCAGGTCAACACGGTCATCAAGGAGATCAAGCTCCGGCCCAAGATCGATGCGCACGACTACGGCACCAAGAAGGGCCACGTCGAACGCTTTCTCAAGGCCGGCGACAAGGTCAAGGTGACGATCATGTTCCGCGGTCGCGAGCAGTCGCGTCCCGAGCTGGGCTTCCGCCTGCTTCAGCGTCTGGCCGAGGACGTCGCCGACCTGGGCCACATCGAGAGCCAGCCCAAGCAGGACGGCCGCAACATGGTCATGGTGATCGGTCCCGCGAAGAAGAAGACCGCGGTGCGCCAGGAGAAGAAGCGCGACGCCGAGCGGGCCAGGGCCGAGGCGGAGTCCGGCAGCACCGCGACCGAGACCACCGAGGCCGAGCAGACCACCGAGCAGACCACCGAGGCCTGAGCGCCCGCCGGGCGAGCAGCCTCCCGAGGACACACCCACGCCCACGGGCGCGAGCAACATAAGGAGATCGGCCATGCCGAAGATGAAGACCCACAGCGGAGCCAAGAAGCGCTTCCGTGTCACCGGCTCCGGCAAGGTGATGCGCCAGCGCGCCCGCCACGTCCACAAGTTCCAGGAGCGCCCGGCCCGCCAGGCCCGCCGCCTCGTGAACGACGTGGTGGTCGCCAAGTCCGACGTCCGCAAGGTGAAGAAGATGCTCGGTCTCTGAGGAGACCGGCCCTTCCCACCCTTCCCCAGCACTAGTACAAGGAGAATCACGTGGCACGCGTGAAGCGGGCGGTCAACGCCCACAAGAAGCGTCGGGTCGTCCTGGAGCGCGCCAGCGGCTACCGCGGCCAGCGCAGCCGGCTCTACCGCAAGGCCAAGGAGCAGGTCACCCACTCGCTGGTCTACAGCTACAACGACCGCCGCAAGCGCAAGGGCGACTTCCGCCGCCTGTGGATCCAGCGGATCAACGCGGGCGCCCGCGCCAACGGCATGACCTACAACCGCTTCGTGCAGGGCCTGAAGGCCGCCGGGGTGGAGGTCGACCGCCGCATGCTCGCCGAGCTCGCGGTCAACGACGAGGCCGCCTTCGCCGCGCTGGTCGACCTGGCCCGCGCCAACGTGCCCACCGAGGGCGCCAAGGCCGAGTCCGCGGCCTGAGCCGCCGACAGCACCGACAGTCCCGACGCCCCGGCGCATGACCGCCCCGTCCGCACAGCTGCTGAGCAACCCTCGCAGCGAGCGGGTCCGGCAGGTCGCCGCGCTGGGGCGTCGGGCTGCCCGGGACAAGCAGGGCCGCTTCCTCGTCGAGGGCCCCCAGGCCGTCCGGGAGCTGCTCCGGTATGCCGCGCACGCCGCCGAGGCCCTCTACCTCACCCCGGCGGCGGCGCGACGGCATACCGAGATCGTCGGTGCCGCCGGCGAGGCGGGGGTGCGGACCCAGGAGTGCACCGAGCAGGTGCTCGCCGCGATGGCCGACACCGGGCACCCGCAGGGGATGGTCGCCGTCGCCCGCCGGATCGACGTCCCGCTGGGACGGGCGCTGGAGGCGGTGGGGGAGTCGGGCTTCGCCGTGGTGCTGACGCACGTGCGCGACCCCGGCAACGCCGGGACCGTGCTGCGCGGGGCGGACGCCTTCGGGGCCGCGGCCGTGCTGGTGAGCGAGGCGTCGGTCGACGTCTACAACCCCAAGGTCGTGCGCTCGACCGTCGGCTCCCTGTTCCACCTGCCGGTGAGCACCGGAACCCCGGTCACCGACCTGCTGGAGGCATGCCGCCACCGCGGCATCAGGCTCCTCGCGGCCGACGGCTCGGGCCCCACCACGCTGCCCGAGGCGGACCTGACCGGCCCGCACGCCTGGGTCATGGGCAACGAGGCGTGGGGCCTGGAGCCGGAGGTCCTCGCCCTCTGCGACGAGGTCGTCTCGATCCCGATCCAGCGGGCGGAGTCCCTCAACCTGGCGATGGCCGCGACCGTGTGCCTGCACGCCTCCGCGGCCTCGCAGCCCCTCGGGGCGTCGGGCGACCTCTCGGCGGGCAAGCCCTCGTGACCTCCCTCCTGGACGAGGTGGCCGGTCGCGCCGTCGTCGTGGGGGAGGAGCTCGTCGGGGGGC
>QEUR01000157.1 GCA_003577095.1 Acidobacteriota bacterium | reverse complement strand
AATCGGGCGGGATCACCAGCGGCGTGGTCTACCCACGCGCCGTTGCCGAGCTGGCCCGCACCTACCGGCTGCGCTCCGTGGGAGGGGCCTCGGCCGGCGCGATCGCCGCGGCGGCCGCCGCGGCCGCCGAGCTCGGCCGGGACTCCGGCGGCTTCGAGGTGCTCGACCGGATGCCCGAGGCGCTCGCCCGCCCCGGCCCCGACGGCCGCTCCACCCTGTCCACCTTCTTCCAGCCCAGCGCGACCGCCGCCCCGTTGTTCCGTCTGCTCGGCGCGAGCGACGGGCGCTCGGGGACCGGCCTGTATGCCGCGCTCCTCGCCACCCTGCTCCGCGGCTACTGGCTCCTGGGGCTGGTCGGTGCCCTCCCCGGGGTGGTCCTCGTGGTCGTCAGCCTGCTCGGCAGCGGTCCGGCGCTGTGGGCCGGGATCGTCGGCGGCCTGCTGACCCTCGTCCTCGGCGTCGCGATCGGGGTGCTGCTCGGGGTGAAGGGCACCCTGGCCAGGGTCGCCGCCGACGGCTTCGGGCTGTGCTCCGGGATGCCCGGCGTCGACTCCGGCGACGCCCCTGCCCTGACGCCGTGGCTGCACGAGCAGCTCCAGGACCTGGCCGGACGCGCGCCGGGCGACCCGCCCCTGACCTTCGGCGACCTCGACGCCGCCGGGATCACGCTGCGGATGATGACGACCGACCTCGCCTCGGGCCAGCCGATGGCGATGCCGTGGTCGAGCCGGGAGTACTTCTTCTCGCCCTCCGAGTTCCGCGGCCTGTTCCCCGACGACGTCGTCGACTGGATGGTGGGCCACCCGCCGCCGGTGGAGGGCGGCCCGGCGGCGCGGTTCGGCACCCGGCTCAGCCGCGCCGAGGCCGACCGCGTCGGACTGCGAGCCTGGCCGGCGCCGGAGGACCTGCCGGTCGTCGTCGCCACGCGCATGTCGCTCAGCTTCCCGGCGCTCATCTCCGCGGTCCCCCTCGCCGCGGTCGACTACGTCCAGCCGGCCAACCGGCAGGCCAAGGACGCCGCAGCGGCGTGGCACCGCGAGCACCCCGACGGGACCGTCGAGGAGGCCCTCGCCGCGGTGCAGGCGCCGACATTCGCCGACGCGTGGTTCACCGACGGCGGCCTGTGCGCCAACCTGCCCGTCCACTTCTTCGACACCCCGCTGCCGAAGCGACCCACCTTCGCCTTCAACCTCGGCCCCTTCCCGCCCGGGAGGGAGAAGGACGCGGACCAGAGCCGCAACAGCTACCTGCCCACGGGCAACGCGGCGGGCCTGCAGATGCCCTGGTTCACCATGCCCACGCAGGGCGTCGGCTCCTGGGCGACCTTCTTCATGCGGATGTTCGCCACGGCGCGCGGGTGGGTGGACGCCGCCCAGCTGGTGCTGCCCGGCTACCGCGACCGGATCGTCACCGTCCAGCACGACGACTCCGAGGGCGGCATGAACCTGTCCATGCCCAAGCAGGTGGTGCGCGACCTGGCAGAGCGCGGCCGGCTCGGAGCGGTCAAGCTGACCGACGCCTTCGCCGGCGAGCACCCCGGCCAGCAGCCGGCCACGGGATGGGACAACCACCGCTGGGTCCGCTTCCGCACCGCCACCGCCGGGCTGTCCGGCTGGCTCGCGCCGTTCCTGCAGAACTACCGGGACACGACCTCGGGCGGGACGCCCTACGACCAGCTCGCCGGCCCCGGCGCCGACGCGACGCTGCCGTCCTACAAACCGGGGGCCCGTGCCCGGGAGGTGCTCAACGAGCGCACCGGAGAGCTCGTCGCGCGGGCCGAAGGCTGGAGCGGCGACGACACGTTCACCGACGGCGCCCCGCGGCCGAGGCCACGGCTGCGGCTCGTGCCCGACGACGGGACCGCCGTCGGCCTGGACCGCGCGGCGGCCGCCGACGCGGACGCCGACGCGGACGGCGACGCGGGGTCCTGAGCGCACCCCCCTCGCGTAGGCTGGGCCGTCGGCCGCGCGCCCCCCGGGCGCCACGGCATACCCCCGAGAACCCCTGCCCGAGGACACCCATGCCCGAACAGAACGCCGCCACCCGGACCGAGGAACCGCAGATCCCCGTGGTGCCCGAGGCGGGGGAGCGGGAGACCTCGACCCGCGCGGCGCTGCGCAACCCCCGCCGGCTCAGGACCGAGGTCCTCGGCGGACTGGTCGTCGCGCTCGCGCTGATCCCCGAGGCGATCTCGTTCTCGATCATCGCCGGGGTCGACCCGCGGGTCGGGTTGTTCTCCAGCTTCGTCATGGCGGTCACGATCGCGTTCGTCGGCGGCCGCCCGGCGATGATCTCCGCGGCCACGGGCGCGGTCGCCCTGGTCATCGCGCCGGTCGCGCGCGAGCACGGCATGGACTACTTCCTGGCGACGGTGATCCTCGCCGGCCTGCTGCAGATCGTCCTCGCGCTGCTCGGCGTGGCCCGGCTGATGAGGTTCATCCCCCGGATGGTCATGGTCGGCTTCGTCAACGCGCTGGCGATCCTCATCTTCGTCACCCAGCTGCCGCACCTGCTCGGCGTGCCGTGGCTCGTCTACCCGATGGTCGCGCTGGGTCTGCTCATCATGGTCGGGCTGCCGCGGCTGACGACCGTCGTGCCGGCGCCGCTGGTGGCGTGGCCAACGTCGCCTCGGGGCTCTTCGGCGGCATGGGCGGCTGCGCGATGATCGGCCAGACGATGATCAACGTCAAGGTCTCCGGCGCGCGGACCCGGATCTCGACCTTCCTGGCCGGGGTCTTCCTGCTCGGGCTGGTGGTCGGGGCCGGTCCCACGGTCGGGATGATCCCGATGGCGGCGCTGGTGGCGGTCATGATCATGGTCTCGGTCGCCACCTTCGACTGGCACAGCGTCCACCCGGCGACCCTGCGGCGGATGCCGCACAGCGAGAACCTCGTCATGGTCCTCACCGTCCTGGTGACGGTCCTGACCAACAACCTGGCCTACGGGGTGATCGTCGGCGTCAACGCCGCGATGATCCTCTTCACCCGCCGGGTGGCCCACTTCGCCGCCGTGGACGCGGTCGAGGACCAGGACCACGACGGCGACGGGGCCCCGGACGTGCGCACCTACAAGGTGTCGGGCGAGCTGTTCTTCGCCACCAGCAACGACCTCGTCTACCAGTTCGACTACGCCGGCGACCCGCAGCGGGTGGTCATCGACATGTCCGACAGCCATGTCTGGGACGCCTCCACCGTGGCCGCGCTGGACGCCGTGCAGACGAAGTACGCCCGCCTCGGCAAGGAGGTCGAGATCGTCGGGCTCAACTGGTCCTCGGCCGCGCGGCACGAGCTGCTGACCGGGCAGCTCGGGGATGGCCACTGACCGCCGCCGCCGAGCTCTCCCGCCCCTGCAACAACGGTCCCTGCCGGGACACAGGGGACGGAAGAGAAAGAGGTGGTCCCAATGAGACGTGTCCTCCAGCTGACCGGTGCCGGTGCGGTCGTCGCCGGCGTCTCGGGGGCGGTCGCGGCCGTCCTGGATCGTCCTCGGCATCGGCCTGTTCGCGGCCGCGGGGAGCGTCTCGACGTTCGGCGACCCCGACTGGGACGGCATGCCCCTCCTCGTCGGGCCGGGCATCATGCTCGTCGTCCTCGGCCTGGTCGTGCTCGCCGTCGTCGTCTGGCGCTCCCGCGTCCTGCCGCGCGGCCTGGTGGTGGCGGTGCTGCTCACCGCGCTCCTGCTGCCGCTGGCCAACGAGCAGACCCGGCTGGTCCTGCTGGCCGTCCCGTTCGGGCTGGCCTGGGCGGCGGCGGGCGTCTGGCTGCTCGCGTCGTGCGGTCGCCCCGAGTGCTCCGATGCCGCCACGTTGGGCCCACGAGCCACAGCAGGGGAACCTCATACCAGCACCCAGACGACCCACAGGTAGCGTTGGACGGGTGACTGCCGAGACCACCCGACCGACACCACCCGTCGCCGCGCGCCGCGACACCGTCCGCACCCACCACGGGGAGGACGTGACCGACTCCTACGAGTGGCTGCGCGACAAGGAGAACGCGGAGGTCATCGCCCACCTCGAGGCCGAGAACGCCTACACCGAGCAGATGACCGCCCACCTGCAGGGTCTGCGGGAGACGGTCTTCGAGGAGATCAAGGGGCGCACCCAGGAGACCGACCTGTCCGTGCCGGTGCGGCACCGCGACTGGTGGTACTACACCCGCACGGTCGAGGGTCAGCAGTATGCGGTGCACGGACGCGTCGCGGTCGGCGACTCCGACGGCGACCGACCGGTGCTGGACCCGGGGGAGGCGCCCGAGGGCGAGCAGGTGCTGCTCGACGGCAACGCCGAGGCCGAGGGTCTGGAGTTCTTCTCCCTGGGCGCCTTCGACGTCAGCGCGTCCGGCGACCGGCTCGCGTACGCCGTGGACACGACCGGCGACGAGCGTTTCGACCTGCGGATCAAGGACCTGACGACGGGCGAGGTCATCGACGAGGCGGTGACCGGCATCGGCTATGGCACCGCGTGGTCGGCCGACACCGCCTACATCTTCTACACGCGCGTCGACGAGGCGTGGCGGCCCTACCAGGTCTGGCGGCACGAGGTCGGCGCCGACGCCCACACCGACGTGCTCGTCTACCAGGAGGACGACGAGCGCTTCTGGATGGGTGTGGGCACCTCCCGCGACGACCGCCACGTCGTCCTCGCGCTGGGCAGCAAGAACACCTCCGAGTTCCGGCTGCTGTCGGCCGAGGACCCGCTGGGGGAGTTCCGCGTCGTCGCCCCGCGCGAGGAGGGCCTCGAGTACGAGGTGGAGCCGGCGGGCAACCGGCTGTGGATCGTGCACAACCGGGGGCACCGGGACTTCGAGCTGGCGTGCGCGCCGCTGGGGAGCACGAGCGCCGACGACTGGCGCACGATCGTGCCGGGGGAGGACGGCGTGCGCGTCGCCGGGGTGGAGGCATTCTCCGGGCACCTGGCCCTGTCCCTGCGCCGCGAGGGCCTGACCCAGGTGCAGATCCTGCCGCTGAGCTCGGCCGGGCTGCCGGTGGGCAGCGGCTACCAGGTGCCGGTGGAGGAGGAGGTCTACTCCATCGAGACCGGTGCCAACCCGACCTACGACACCGACACCCTGCAGGTGGTCGTCGAGTCGCTGGTGACCCCGCGCAGCATCTACGACCTGGACCTGGTCAGCGGCGAGCTGGACCTGGTCAAGCGCCAGCCGGTGCTCGGCGGCTTCGACCCGGCCGACTACCAGCAGCACCGGCTGTGGGCGACCGCCGGGGACGGCACCAGGGTGCCGATCTCGCTGGTGGCCCGCAAGGACCTGGTGCCCGACGGCACCAACCCCGGCCTGCTCTACGGCTACGGCTCCTACGAGATCTCGATCGACCCCTACTTCTCGGTGGCGCGCCTGTCCTACCTGGACCGCGGCGTCGTCTACGCGATCGCCCATGTGCGCGGCGGCGGCGAGATGGGCCGCGGCTGGTACGAGCAGGGACGCCTGGAGCACAAGCGCAACACCTTCACCGACTTCGTCGCCTGCGCCGACCACCTCGTCGAGTCCGGCTGGGTGGCCCCCGACCGGCTCGCGGCCGAGGGTCGCTCCGCCGGCGGCCTGCTCATGGGCGCGGTGCTCAACCTGGCGCCCGAGCGCTTCCGCGTCGTGCACGCCGGCGTCCCGTTCGTCGACGCGCTGACCACGATCCTCAACCCCGCGCTGCCGCTCACGGTCGGTGAGTGGGAGGAGTGGGGCAACCCGGTCGAGTCGGCCGAGATCTACGAGATCATGCGGTCCTACACGCCCTACGAGAACATCCGCGAGGCGGACTACCCCGCGATCCTGGCCACCACCGGCCTGAACGACACCCGCGTCTTCTACGTCGAGCCGGCCAAGTGGGTGGCGCGCCTGCGCGAGACCGTGACCAGCGACCCGGTCGAGCGGCCGGTGCTGCTCAAGACCGAGATGGTCGCCGGGCACGGCGGCAAGACCGGTCGCTACGACGCCTGGCGGGAGACGGCCTTCGAGATCGCGTTCATGCTCGACCAGCTGGGGGTCGGCCCCAGCGCGGCGTAGCGCTGTGAGCGCGGCCGGTGAGGAGGCCCCACCGCGGCTCGTCGACCGTATCGACCGGCTGCTCATCCCGGCACGCACGACCGTCTATCCATGGGTGGTGCTGATCCTGTGGCCCGTGGCCTGGGCGCTGCGGATGGCCTTCGGTCCGGACCCTGTCCTGGTGGACTTCGTCGCCCGATGGACGGGCGGCCGGATGGTCGTGGAACGCCCTCCGTCCCAGCTGTACAGGCCCGAGGTCCAGCAGCAGTACCAGGACCACCTCTTCGGCGAGGCGGGTGCGGTGTCCTGGTTCGTCGGTCCGCCGTCCGAGGCGGTCGCTCTCGTGCCCCTAGGGGTGCTCCCGTATCCCGTCGCGGCCGTGCTCTGGACGGCCCTGTCCCTCGCAGCCCTGGTGCTCTCGCTGTTCATGCTGCGGGACGTGGTGCGCCCGCAGCCCGTGCAGTGGCGTCGGTTCGTCGTCATCGTCGCGGCAGCGGTGCCGACGATGGAGCTCCTCTTCTCCGGCCAGAGCAGCGCGTTCGTGCTGCTCTGGCTCGCTCTGGCCCACAGGGCGTGCACGCGGGGGCGCTTCTTCCTGGCGGGCCTGATCTTCAGCCTGGCGCTGGTGAAGCCGCACCTGGTCCTGCTGGTCCCCCTCCTGTGGCTGCTGGAGCGGCGGTGGACCGCGTTGTTGGGGATCCTTGTGGGTTGGCTCGGAGCCTTCGTCGTGTCGTCGGCGGTCCTCGGGCCGCGGAGCTGGCTCCAGTGGGTCGCCGCGCTGCAGAGCGACCTCTACGTGGGTGGGGTGAACGTGGGACAGACGATGAAGAACGCTGGTTTGGTGGGGCTGCTCACCCCCTGGCTCCCTGAGAGCGGATGGGCGCCAACGTCCATGGTCGTGGTCTCCCTGCTCGCGGGGGCGATGGCCGTGGTCCTGGTATGGCGCAAGGCGGCCGACCCGTCCCTGCGATGGTGGATGGTGGTCTTCGTCAGCCTGGTGGTGGCGCCGCACGCGATGGTCTACGACATTGTGCTTGCCGTGCCGGCCATCGGTTTGGCCCTAGCCCGATGGTGGGCGCCCAGGATGCGAGTGACCGTTGCGATCACCTGGGTGTTGTTCTGGGTGGTTCCTCCTCTCAGCATTGCGCTCTCGCAAATTGGTGCGCCGGGCGCTCTGGCGGCGACTCCTTGGCACGGTGTCCCACTTGTCATCCTGCTCGGCCTCATCTTGAGCACCCTGGGGGAAGGCGACGAGTGCCTCACGCGGCCCCGCCCTTCATATGCCCGTGATCTTCGTGCGTCTCGGTGACGGCTCATGAGCACCATGCCTATCCTCGCTTAGAACGGCAATCCGTCGCCGCGCGCCAGCACTAGGGCGTGTCTCCCAATTTGGGCGGGCCCGAGGGGCGATGGTGGGCCTCATGTCGCGTTGTGAGGTGCTGACTGACGTCCAGTGGGACCTGATTTCT
>QEUR01000156.1 GCA_003577095.1 Acidobacteriota bacterium | reverse complement strand
GCACGTAGATCCGGTTGGCCGCGGTGCACGCCTCGCCCATGTTGCGCATCTTGGCCGTCAGGGCGCCCGTGACCGCCTCGTCGAGGTCGGCGTCCTCGAAGACCAGGAAGGGGGCGTTGCCGCCGAGCTCCATCGAGGTGCGCATCACCGTCGAGGCGCACTGCTCGAGCAGCACCTTGCCCACCTTGGTCGAGCCGGTGAAGGAGAGCTTGCGCGCCAGTCCGGAGCGGATGAGCGGCTCCATCACGCCGCCGGAGTCGCTGGTGGTGACGCAGTTGACCACGCCGTCGGGCAGACCGGCCTCGCGCAGCACGTCGACGAGGGCCAGCATCGACAGGGGCGTCTGCTGGGCGGGCTTGATCACGCTGGTGCAGCCCGCGGCGATCGCCGGCCCGAGCTTGCGGGTGCCCATCGCCATCGGGAAGTTCCACGGGGTGATGAGCAGGCAGGGACCCACCGGCTGCCGGAGGACCAGGAAGCGGGCGCCGCCCTGCGGCGCGGTCGCGTAGCCGCCGTCGATCCGCAGCGCCTCCCCGGCGAAGTGCCGGAGGAACTCGGCGGCGTAGCTGATCTCCCCCCGCGACTCGGCGAGCGGCTTGCCCATCTCCAGGGTCATCAGCAGGGCGAGGTCGTCGATGCGCTCGTGCAGCAGGCGGAACGCGGTCATGAGGATCTCGTGCCGCTCCAGGGGAGTCGTGCGTGCGAAGGCCGGCTGGGCGGCGACCGCGGCCTCCAGGGCCTTGCGGCCGTCCCCGGGCGAGGCGTCGGCGACCTCGGTGAGCAGCTCTCCGGTGGCCGGGTTGCGCACCTCGAAGGTGGCGCCGCCGGCCGCGTCGACCCAGGAACCGGCGATGAACAGCTGCGTGGGGACGGAGGTGAGAACGGACGGGCTCACGAGGGACCACTCCTTCGACCGGCGGGGTGAGATACGCTGATTGTCGACAATCCTTCCACGAGCGAATCTAGCAAAGGAGGGGTGGCGATGGCGACGTCGTTGTCTCCGCTGCTCAAGCAGGCCACCGGGGTGATCGCCGCGCGCGGCGAGGGTGCCCTGATCTTCGACGAGGACGACCGCAGGTTCCTCGACTTCACCGCCGGCATCGGCGTGACGAGCACCGGGCACTGCCACCCGCGGGTGGTCGCCGCCGCCCAGGAGCAGGTCGGCCGGCTCATCCACGGGCAGTACACGACCGTCATGCACCGACCGCTGCTCACCCTGGTGGAGCGGCTGGGCGAGGTGCTGCCGAGCGGCCTGGACCGTGTCTTCTTCGCCAACTCCGGCTCCGAGGCGGTCGAGGCAGCGTTGCGCCTGGTGCGCCAGGCCACCGGCCGGCCCAACGTCATCACCTTCCACGGCGGCTTCCACGGGCGCACGGTCGCGGCGGCGTCGATGACCAGCTCGGGCACCAGGTTCCGCTCCGGCTTCGCCCCGCTGATGGCCGGCGTGCACCTCGCTCCGTTCCCGAACCCGACGCACTACGGCTGGAGCCAGCAGGAGGCCACCCGCTTCGCGCTGCGCGAGCTGGACTACGTCCTGCAGACGGTGAGCGCCCCGGCCGACACCGCCGCGCTGGTCGTCGAGCCGGTGCTCGGCGAGGGCGGCTACGTGCCGGCGTCGGCGGAGTTCCTGGCCGGTCTGCGCGAGCGCTGCGACCGGCACGGGATGCTGCTGGTGCTCGACGAGGTGCAGACCGGCTGGGGTCGGACCGGCCGGTTCTGGGGCCACGACCACTTCGACGGCCGCCCGGACGTGATCGTCACCGCCAAGGGTCTGGCCTCGGGCTTCCCGCTCTCCGGCATCGCCGCCTCCGAGGAGCTGATGAGCAAGGCGTGGCCGGGCTCGCAGGGCGGCACCTACGGGGCCAACGCCGTGGCGTGCGCGGCGGCGGTCGCCACCCTGGACGTGATCCAGGAGGAGGGCCTGGTCGAGAACGCCGCGGCCCGCGGCGAGCAGCTGCGCGCCGGCCTGGAGAAGGTGGCCGCCGGCGACGACCGCATCACCGACGTGCGGGGCCTGGGCCTGATGCTGGGCAGCGAGTTCCGCGACCGCGACGGCCGGCCCGACGGGGCCACGGCCGGAGCGGCCCAGCAGGAGGCCGCGCGGCGCGGGCTGCTGCTGCTCACCTGCGGGGCCTGGGGCGAGGTCGTCCGGTTCATCCCCGCCCTCGTCGTCGACGAGGCCCTGGTGGACGAGGCGGTCGGCATCTGGGCCGAGGCCGTGGACGCGGTCGCCTCCTGACCGCTCCGCTCGGGCTGCGGCCGTTCCCCTCAGGCCGCGGCGGCTCCCCTCGTCGCGGCGCGGTGCCACACCCACAGCAGCGCGCCCGTCACGGCGAAGCCGGCGCTGGTCAGCGCCGCGCTGAGCAGCGTCGTGGTGACCAGCGGAGCCACCACCCCGGCGACGAGCGCGTTGCAGATCAGCACTGCGAAGGCCGACATCGAGGCGGCCGCGCCCCGGTGGTGGGGGAAGAGGTCGAGCAGCGCCAGCTGCAGGACCGGGAAGACGATGCCGATCCCCACCCCGATGAGCGACGGGCCGACCACGACCCAGCCAGGGTGCGGCGTCACCAGGACGACGGCCACGTTGGCCGCGGCCGACAGCAGCACGAGCACCAGCGTGCGGTCCACGAGCACGTCCGCGTCGACCCGTCCCGCGGCCCGGCCGGTGATCCAGGAGCCGACCACCATCCCGCCGATCATCGGCACGAACAGGATCCAGAAGTCCTGCTCGCCGAGGCCGAGCAGGTCCACCACCACGATCGGTGCGCTGAGCACGTAGAAGATGTAGGCGCTGAAGGTGAACGTCGTGGCCAGCGCCAGCCGCTCGAAGCGCCACGAGCGCGCCACCAGCCACAGTCCCGAGAGCAGAGCGCCGACCCGCAGCGGCTGGCGTGCGTCCGGCGGCAGCGTCTCCGGCAGCACCCGGGCGGTGGCCAGCGCCACCACCACCCCGTAGGCGCCGACGAACCAGAAGATGCCCCGCCACGGCCCCACCAGCAGCAGCCAGCCGCCGATGACCGGCGCCACCGCCGGGGCGATGGCGAAGATCATCATCACCTGGCTCATCAGCCGCTGCGCCTGCGCCCCTGAGTAGAGGTCGCGGATCACCGCCCGGCTGACGATCGTGGCCGCCCCGGCGAACAGGCCCTGCGCCGCCCGGGCCACGAGCAGCCAGCCCAGGGTGGGGGCGAGGGCGCAGGCGGCGGAGGCGACGACATACCCCGCGATCCCGCCGAGCATGACCGGCTTGCGCCCGAGCGCGTCCGACAGCGGACCGTGCAGCACGCTCATCACCGCGAAGGTGAGCAGGTAGACGCTCGTCACCTGCTGCAGGGCTGCGGTGTCGCCACCGAGCTGCTCGCCGATCGCCTGGAAGCCGGGGAAGACCGTGTCGATCG
Source organism: Acidobacteriota bacterium (assembly GCA_003577095.1). Classification (GTDB taxonomy): domain Bacteria; phylum Actinomycetota; class Actinomycetes; order Actinomycetales; family Dermatophilaceae; genus Ornithinicoccus. The sequence continues at coordinate 4,118 of QEUR01000156.1, read as the reverse complement.
TGAACGGGCCGATCATCGCCAGCGAGGCCAGCACCGCCGTCACCGCCCAGCCCGACGGCGGCCGAGACCCGGCCTCCCCCCTCGCGGCGGCCGGCGTCCCGCTCATCCGCGGTGCCCGCGCGGTCGGAGCTCGACGGTGAACAGCGGCAGGAAGAGCTGGGTCAGCGGACCGATCGCGACGGCGTACAGGACGGTGCCGACGCCCACGACACCCCCGAGCAGCCAGCCGACGACGACCACCGAGACCTCGATCCCGGTGCGCACCAGCCGGATCGAGCGCCCGCTGACCCTGGCCAGGCCGGTCATCAGGCCGTCGCGCGGGCCCGGACCGAACTGGGAGCCGATGTACATCCCGGTCGCGACGCCGTTGAGGACCACGCCGGAGAGCAGCAGGACGACCCGCCAGCCCATCGCCCCCGGCTCCGGGACCAGGGCCAGCACCAGGTCGGCAGCGGGGCCGATGAGCAGGGCGTTGCAGACGGTGCCCAGCCCCGGCATCTGCCGCAGCGGGATCCACAGGAGCAGGACCACGACCGAGACGGCCACGACCACCGTGCCGAAGCTCATCGGGACGTGCGCCTGCAGTCCGACGTGCAGGACGTCCCAGGGGATGAGGCCGAGCACGCTGCGGACGACCAGCGCCATCGAGGCGCCGTAGAGGAAGAGACCGACCAGCAGCAGGGCGAGCCGCGGCCCGAGCCGGCCCGCCCGCAGCTGCTCCACCGGACCCACGTTGGCCAGCTCGCGCCGGGGTGCTCGGGGGGTGGTCACAAGGACCGATTGTGCCTCACGCCCATGACGTCTCCTCCGGCCGGAGGCACCGGCAGCCCGTACGATGACCAGCGCCGGGCGCCGAGAGTCCCTCCGCGCCCGCCGTCCCGAGATCCCGACCTGTGGAGGTATCACCGTGGCGCATCCCGGCATGGGCGCGTTCCCGACCGACGGCGGTTTCGCCTTCCGCGTGTGGGCCCCGAACGCCGACGCCGTGAGCGTCGTGGGCGACTTCAACGGCTGGGACGCCGAGGCGCACGCTCTCGAGCACGAGGGGGACGGGCACTGGTATGCCGAGGTGCCGGGCGCCGAGCACGGTCAGGAGTACAAGCTCCTCCTCACCGCGGGCGAGGACACCTTCTTCCGGATCGACCCCCGCGCCCGGGCGGTGACCAACTCGGTCGGCAACGGGATCCTCTACGACCACGGACGCTTCGACTGGGACGGCGACGAGCGCTTCGAGACCCCGGGGCAGCATGAGCTGGTCGTCTACGAGACGCACATCGGCTCCTTCATGCCCACCGACGACGGCGGTCCCAGCGACCTGACCGACCTCACCGGCCGGCTCGACTACCTGGTCGGGCTGGGCGTGAACGCCATCGAGCTGATGCCGCTGATGGAGTTCGCCGGCGACTACTCGTGGGGCTACAACCCGGCGCACATCTTCGCGGTGGAGCACACCTACGGCGGCCCGGACGCGCTGAAGACCTTCGTCCGGGAGGCGCACCGGCACGGGATCGCGGTGATCATCGACGTCGTCTACAACCACTTCGGCCCCAGCGACCTGTCGCTGTGGCAGTTCGACGGCTGGAGCGAGAACGGCAAGGGTGGCATCTACTTCTACAACGACCACCGCTCCGCGACACCGTGGGGCGACACCCGGCCCGACTACGGCCGGCCCGAGGTGCGGGACTTCATCCTCGACAACGCCCGGATGTGGCTGGGGGACTACCACGCCGACGGGCTGCGCCTCGACATGACGCCCTACATGCGCTACGTCGACGGCTTCTCCGGGGCGATCCCCGAGGGCTGGGCGGTGATGCGCCAGGTCGGGGAGCTGGTCCGCACCGAGTTCCCCGGGCGGATCACGATCGCCGAGGACCTGCACAACGACGCCGCGGTGACCGCCACCCAGGAGGGCGGGGCGGCGATGCACGCCCAGTGGGACAGCGAGTTCGTCCACCCGGTCCGCCAGGCGCTCATCACGCCGGCCGACGAGCACCGTTCCATCCCGGCGGTGGCGCAGGCCGTGGTCCACCAGTACCACCACGCCTTCGACCGCGTCATCTACACCGAGTCCCACGACGAGGTCTCCAACGGCAAGGCCCGCATCACCTCCGAGGTCCAGGGCGACAACCCCGACGGCTGGCACGCGCAGAAGCGCGCGACCCTCGGCGCCGCGCTCGTCCTCACCGCGCCCGGCGTGCCGATGCTCTTCCAGGGCCAGGAGTTCCTCGAGGACGAGTGGTTCCGCGACACCGTGCCCCTGGACTGGGACCGCGCCTGGGCGTTCCGGGACATCACCCAGATGTTCCGGGACCTCATCCGGATGCGGCGCAACCTCGACGGCCGCACGCCCGGCCTCTCCGGGCCGCACACGACGCTGGTCACCCTCGACGACGACGCCAACGTCATCGCCTTCGTCCGCTCGACCGACGACGACCAGCACGTGCTGGTCGCGCTCAACCTGACCGCCGAGCCGGTGCAGCGCGAGGTGGAGCTGCCCGGTGGCTACTGGGAGCTGGCCTTCAACAGCGACGCGCGCCGCTACAGCCAGCTGTTCGGCGACCACCCGACGGCCGACCTGGACGCCCGCGACGGCCGGTCGGTGCTCGACCTGGGCCCCTACTCCGCGGTGGTCTACCTGCCCGCGTGACCGGTCACCCGTCGGGTCGGCCCGCGCCCGGGGCGTCGTGCGGCGCCTCGGGCCGGCGCTCGCGCCCGACGCCCGGGACCAGGCCGTGCTGGACGCCCCAGCGCACGGCCTGCGCGCGCCTCGTCACGCCCATCTTGCGGTAGGCGTTGCGGATGTAGGTCTTGACGGTGTTGATCGACAGGTAGGCGCTGGAGGCGATCTCCTCGTTGGACAGCCCCTGCGTGATCAGCGCCACCACCTCGGCCTCCCGTGCCGACAGGCCCTCGAGACGGCCGGGCCAGTCGGCCCCTGGGCTGATGGCGGCGTCGGCCGCCGGCGCCGCCGGGGCGTGCGTCGGGGAGACCACGACCTCGCCGTCGGCGATCCGCTCCAGGGCCTCGACCAGCTCCTCGGCCCGCAGCGTCTTGTCCAGGTAGCCGCTGCACCCCCTGGCCAGCGCCCGCTCGACGAGGGGCTGGCGCAGGTCCCAGGTGAAGACCGCGACCCGCCCGGCGCGGGGGTTGGCGACGAGGTCGTCGATGGCGTGCGGCGCCCGTCCCCGGGCGAAGGTGTCGAAGAGCGTGACGTCGACCGGTGAGCGGACCTCGGTGGACAGGTCGATCTCCACGACCTCCACCCGCTCCTCGAAGGGGGCAAGCATGGCGTGCACGCCGCGGACGACGACCTCGTAGTCGTTGAGGATCGCCACACGGACGGGGGAGGTGCTCACCCGAGCAGGATAGTCCCGGCAGGCGTCCCCGCGGGGAGACACCCGTGCGGGTGTGGCCGCAGGTCAGGGCGCTCCCTACTGTGGAGTCATGCCCCTGCGTACCGGTGTGATCACCTCGGCCAAAGGCCACCACGAACAGCTGCTCAACCAGGTCGACGGCCTCTCCGTCGGGTCGGTCCCGCCGATGGTCCACTGCGTGGTCTCCATGGGGGACCGCGACCTGACCAGGGGTCGCCTGCCGCTCGGCACGGACCGCTGGGAGACCCTCGTGCGGCCGGTCCCCAGCGACCGCCGTGCCCTGCCGCTGGCAGCCGCGCGCAACGTCGGTGCGGAGATGGCCGTCGAGGCCGGCGCCAAGGTGCTCGTCTTCGTCGCCGGCCACGTCATCCCCGGCAGCCGCACCCTGGAGCGCTTCGCCGAGGTGGCGATCAACCGGCCGGCCGGGCTGCCGGACGGACCGGTCGTCTACGTCGGCCCGATCCTGGAGCTGCCCGAGCCGGACGAGACCACCGGCTACCCCTTCGGCCGGCTCGTCGAGGTGGCCCTCGCGGACGGGTCCGAGCGCCCGCGTCTGTTCCCGCAGGACGGCGACGTCGGGCACGAACCGGAGCGCACTCGAGGACATCAGGCGCGACCCGGTGCTGCGTGCCAGGTCGGCAAGGGCCCGGGCCTCGTGCGCGGTCATGGCCAGCGGCTTGTCGGTGAACACGGGGAGCCCCATCCGGACCGGGTGGACCGCGTACCGCCACTGCCCCCGCGAGC
>QEUR01000155.1 GCA_003577095.1 Acidobacteriota bacterium | reverse complement strand
TTGGTGAGGATCTGGGAGGGCGTCGTGGCGTCTGGGCAGGGAGCAGCTGCCGGTCTGTCCGGCCTTTCCACTGCGGGGTCCTCGGGTCGCGCCTGTACGGCTGGGTGGTCAGGGGGTGAGTGGCCGGGGTGGTCCGGTGGCGGTGGCCCACAGGGCGTGCCAGTTGGTCTGCCAGGGCCAGTGCTCGGGCAGGTGCAGGTCGAGACGTCGTGCGGTGCGCGCGATCCTGGCGGGCAGCTTGATGAGCCGCTCGCGCAGCGTGGCCCAACGGGCGGTGCGCAGGTCGGCGGCCACGGCCGCGGCCCGGGCCAGGTTGAACGCGATGACGGCCAGGGAGACCCAGGCCGCGTTGGCGGCGTAGGAGCCGGAGGGCAGGTGGGCCAGGGGCCCGTCCTTGAGCTCGGCGATGACCTGCTCGACGACGGCGTGGGCGCGGTGGGTCTGGTCCGCGGTGACCGTGTCCAGGGCGGAGTCGGTGATGAACGCGTGGTGGCGCCAGCTGGCGAACAGCTCGCCCTGGACGGTCCCGTCGGAGGCGAGCTTCTGGTGGCGCCGGACCCGGCGGACCACGAGCCGGCAGGGCACGTGCTCGGCCTTGCGGCGGCCGGTGAACGCGACGAACGGCACCTCGGCGACCTCGGCGTCGGAGACCCAGTACCCCTCTCCGTCGCCGGTGTCCTCCCACACCGCGTGCGGGTAGGCGATCGTCGTCCAGGCGTCCTGGTCGATCGAGGCGATCGCCGCGGTCACGGTGCTGGTCATCCGGGCGGTGACCGAGAACCAGGCCTGGTGCCGGATCGCGGCGCCGACGAAGGCCCACCCGTAGTAGGCCGAGTCCGCCCGGGCCAGCACGCGCCCGCTCACCCCGGCGGCGCGCGCCGTGGTCAGGGCCTGGGCCAGCATCCGGCCCACGCCCGCGGCCGAGGCCACGTTGCCGCGGCGCAGCCGGGCCCGCGCGATCACCGGTGGGCAGTCTTGCGTGGACACGGTGGTCAGCTGGATGTTCAGGCCGCGCTGGCGGGTGTAGCCGAACGCGGCGGCCTGCTTGGCGTAGCCGTGGACCTGCCGGACGGTGTCGTCGATGTCGACGAACGCCAGGTCGCGGCCGGACCCCAGCAGCCCGGGCACCCTGGCGCTCAGCGCCGCCAGGGTCTGGGCACCGACCTTGTCCAGCTGCTGCACGTGCCCGTGGGTGAAGGAGCGCAGGAACGTGCCGTACGTCGAGGGGGCACGCACCTGGGTGAACACCCGTCCCATCCCGTCCCGGCGCACCAGGTCAAGGTGGTCGATGCAGTCTGCGCCGGCGAGCATCCCGCCGATCACCCCGACCGCCTTCGCGGCCGCGTTCGGCGAGCCCACGCCCAGGCCCTCTTCCAGCCCTTGGTGCAGACCGGCCTCTTCTCCCAGACGCAGCACCGGGACGAGGCCGGCCGCGGACACGAGGTTCGGGTCGTCGAAGACCGGACGGATGTTGTGAGAGGGTTTCACCTACGAGATGCCCTTCGTGAGCGGGAAGATATCGACGTGGAAGATATCGACGTCGCAATCGACATCCTCCCTGCTCAGGAGGGCATTCTCGCTCTACGCCACGCGCCAACCCCCACACCCGCCGGTGGATCAGGGCTGAGGGGGAGCGCGGCGTCCGGCGACGCTTCCGCGCGACGCGGGCACGCGCCGGTGCCACCATCGGGGCATGCCTGAGTACCCCATCCCCCGCCCCGTGTCCGGAGACGTCGTCGACCTCATCCTGGAGGACCACCGCACCCTGGAGGCGCTCATGCGCGAGATGCGGGACAGCACCTCGGACCGCGCCGCCGTCCGCGAGGCCTTCGCCGACCTGCTCGTCGCGCACGGCGAGGCCGAGGAGGCGAAGGTCTACCCGCGCCTGGAGAAGAAGGCCGACGACGTCGACGAGGAGGAGGTGCGGCACGGCGAGCAGGAGCACGCCGAGATCAACGAGGCGCTGCTGGCGCTGCTGGAGTGCGCCGGCACCGACACGCAGAAGTTCGACGACGCTGTCGAGAAGATGAGCGAGATCCTCCAGCACCACATGACCGAGGAGGAGCTGACGATCCTCAACCCCGCCCGCGAGGAGGTCTCCGAGGACGAGCGCGCCTCGCTCGGGTCGGCCTTCCTGCAGGCGCGCAGCGAGCAGCTGGACTCCCGTCCCGGGACGGCCGACAACGTGCGCCGCCTCGTGCAGGAGGCGCACGAGGAGGGCCTGCTGCCAGCGGAGGACGAGGAGGGCTCTTCCGGCTCCTGACCGCTAGGCTCACCGGCTATGACCCCGCCCGCCCGCCGCTGCGTGTGCCCCGGCTCGTTCGACCCGGTGACCAACGGTCACCTCGACGTCGTGGAACGCGCGACGAGCCTCTTCGACGAGGTCGTGGTGGCGGTCCTGCACAACCCGGCCAAGCGGGGCACCTTCCCCGTGGAGCAGCGCCTCGAGCTCATCCGGGGCTCGCTGCCGCAGGACCTGGCGCCGCGGGTGCGGGTGGAGGCCTTCGCCGACCGCCTGCTCGTCGACGTCTGCCGGGAGGTGGACGCCCGGGCCATCGTCAAGGGCCTGCGCGGCGGCACCGACTTCGCCTACGAGCTGCCGATGGCGCGGATGAACCGGCACCTGACCGGGATCGAGACCGTCTTCCTCCCCGGCGACCCGGGACTGGAGCACGTCTCCAGCTCCCTGGTCAAGGAGGTGCACCGCTACGGCGGCGACGTGACCGGGCTGGTCCCGCCCGGGGTGCTGGAGGCCCTGCGCGCGCTCGACCGGGTTTGAGTCGGGGGGCCCCGCTCGGATAGTCTGGTGCGTCGGTCTGTGTCCGTGCAGCGTCTCGCCGTGGACAGGGCCGTCACCGAAACCGTCACGAACGCACGAGGACAGAAGAACCATGGCTGCTCACGAGCAGGAGAGCCCCTGGGTGGTCGACACCCGCGAGCTCGTCCGGCGACCGGGCGCCATGCGGGAGCTGTCGCTGTCCGTGACGGCGCCGGAGCGCATCGGTACCGACGTCGTCGCGGTCCAGGCCGGCCAGCCGGTCGAGCTGGACCTGCGGCTGGAGTCGGTCGTCGAGGGCATCCTGGCGACGGGGACGGTCACCACCACGGCGAGCGGGGTGTGCGTGCGGTGCCTGGACGACGTCGAGCTCGAGCTCGAGGTCGGCGTCCAGGAGCTGTTCGCCTACCCCGAGCGTGCGGCGCACCACCACAAGGTGGCCTCGCCGGCGTCCCGCAAGGGAGGCGGCAAGGACACCGAGACCGACGAGGACGAGCAGCACGTCCTCGACGGCGACCTGATGGACCTCGAGGAGGTCGTCAGGGACGCCGTCGTGACCGCGCTGCCCTTCCAGCCGGTGTGCCGGGACGACTGTCCGGGTCTGTGCCCCGAGTGCGGGGCACGCCTGGCCGACGACCCGGACCACCACCACGACGTGATCGACCCCAGGTGGTCGGCGCTGGCCGCGATGGCCACGCCGACCGACGACGACGAGAAGAGGAACTGACGTGGCCGTCCCGAAGCGGAAGATGTCGCGCTCCAACACCCGGAGCCGCCGCTCCAACTGGAAGGCGGCGCCGATCGCGCTGTCGACCTGCCCGCAGTGCGGCTCGGTGCGCACCCCGCACCAGGCCTGCACCTCCTGCGGCACCTACGCCGGCCGTCACTACGTGGCCGCCGAGCGCACCGAGCACCAGGACTGAGCGCGCCCCGCACCGCATGCGCCCCGCCGCCGAGCTCAACGACTACCTCGAGGAGGTCGTCGGCCAGCGCTGCGACGAGGCGCTGCTGCAGCGCGCCCTGACGCACCGCTCCTACTCCTACGAGCACGACGGGCTGCCGCACAACGAGCGGCTCGAGTTCCTGGGGGACTCCGTCCTCGGGATCGTCGTCACCGACACGCTCTACCGCGCCCACCCGGACCTGCCCGAGGGCAAGCTGGCCAAGCTGCGGGCGGCCGTCGTCAACTCCAGGGCCCTCGCCGAGGTCGCCCGGGTCATCGACCTGGGCGACTTCGTGCTGCTCGGCAAGGGGGAGGAGAGCACCGGCGGCCGGGACAAGGCCTCGATCCTGGCCGACACCACCGAGGCGGTCATCGGCTGCGTGTACCTGTCCGCCGGTCTGGACGCCGCCGACACCTTCGTGCACCACCTGCTCGACCCGCTCATGCGCCGCAGCGCCGCGCTGGGGGCCGCGCTGGACTGGAAGACCAGCCTGCAGGAGGCCGCCTCCACCGGCGAGCTCGGCCCGCCCGCCTACCGGGTGACCTCCGAGGGTCCGGACCACGACAAGACCTTCACCGCGCACGCCGTCGTCGACGGCGAGGTGCTGGGCACCGGCGTCGGCCGGTCCAAGAAGGGGGCCGAGCAGCGGGCCGCCGAGGCCGCCTGGCACGTCCTCACCGAGCGGGCCGCCCGGATGGCCGAGGTCGACCCGACGGCCGGGCCGCAGGGGGACCCCGACGACGAGCTCGACGCGGGGGCGGACCTGCAGGACGAGGCGGACGAGGCGGACCTGCCGGTGCGGGGTGCCTGAGCTCCCCGAGGTCGAGGTCGTCCGCCGCGGCCTGGCCGACCACGTCGTTGGTCGCACGATCGACCGGGCCGTCCTCACCGGGGCGCGCGTCGCCCGCCGGCACGCCGCCGGGCCCGCCGACCTCGCCGCCCGCGTCGCCGGGGCGAGGGTGGTCGCCGCCGACCGGCGCGGCAAGTACCTCTGGCTGGTCCTCCAGCCGCCCCACGACGACCCGCACGCCCTCGTCGTCCACCTGGGCATGAGCGGGCAGCTCCTCGTCGAGGACGCCGGCGCCCCGCGAGAGAAGCACCTGCACGCCACGTTCGACTTCGGCGACGACGGGCCGCAGCTGCGCTTCGTCGACCAGCGGACCTTCGGCGGCCTCGCCCTCGCCCCTCTCCTGCCGGACCGGCACGCGGGGCACGCGCTCCCCGGCCACGAGCACGGCATACCGGAGCCGGTGGCGCACATCGCGCCCGACCCGCTCGAGCCGGCCTTCGACCGGGGGGCCACCGTCCGGCGCCTCAAGGGCAAGGACAGCGAGGTCAAGCGCGTCCTGCTCGACCAGACGGTCGTCAGCGGGGTGGGCAACATCTACGCCGACGAGGCGTTGTGGCGTGCCGGCGTGCACGGCCGCCGCAGCGCGTCCGCCCTCACCAGGCCCGCGCTCGGCCGGCTGCTCGACCACGCCGCCGACGTCATGCGCGAGGCGCTCGACCAGGGGGGGACCAGCTTCGACGCGCTCTACGTTAACGTCAACGGGGCCAGCGGCTACTTCGACCGGTCGCTGGCCGTCTACGGGCAGTCCGGGCGCCCCTGCCCCCGCTGCGGCACCCCGGTGGCGCGCGAGGAGTTCATGAACCGCTCCTCGCACTTCTGCCCGCGCTGCCAGCCCCGCCCGCGGCGGCCGAGGGCGTGAGCAGGGGCCGGGCGGGCCGCGCGGTCACCGGTTGACGTGCACGTCACTGGAGCGTTGGTGTCGCCCTGGCGACACCAACGCTCACCTGTCCCGCCTCCTCAGGCCCGCAGCGGCTCCTCCTCCTGCGGGTAGCGCACCCCGAGCTCGCGGCGCACGCTCTCCAGCACCGTCATCACCGAGATCGAGGCCTCGTGCGGGACCAGCGGCGACTCGACCAGGCCCTCGCGCAGGCAGCGGTGGACCTCCTCGACCTGGTGGGCGAAGCCGCGCCGCTCTCCGCGGACCTCCTCCGGCCGCGCGCCCTCCCGGTGGACGGTGAAGGACTCCGGGTCGTTGACCGGCCCGTGGACCTCGATCCAGCCCTGCGACCCGCGCACCACGGTCCGGGAGGCGCCGTGGCTCTGCGAGTCGCACAGCACCTGGACCAGGACGCCGCGGTCGCTGCGCCACTGCACGCCGACCTGGTCGTCCGCGCCGGAGGGCACGGTCGTGCCGAGCACCTGCACGTCGGTGGGGTGCCCGGCGAGCAGGTGCGCCAGCGTCACCGGGTAGACGCCGAGGTCCATGAGGGCACCACCGCCGTTGGCGAGGTCGAAGAGGCGGTGCGACTCGTCATACCCGAACGGCACGGTGAACGCGGCGGCGACGGAGCGCACCCGTCCCACCTCGCCCGCCCCGACCCGCTGCACGAGCTCGCGCACTAGGGGCAGGCAGCGCGTCCACATCGCCTCCATCGCGAACAGCCCGCGGCTGCGGGCGCGGTCCAGCACCGCCTCGGTGTCGCGGACGGTAAGGGTGATCGGCTTCTCGACCAGCACGTGCTTGCCGGCGGCGAGGCAGTCCAGCGCCTGCGCGGCGTGGTGCGGGTGGGTCGAGGAGATGTAGACGACGTCGACCTCCGGGTCGGCGCACAGCTCGGCGTAGCTGCCGTAGGCGCGGGGCACGCCGTGCTCGTCGGCCAGCGCGCGGGCGCGGCCCAAGTCGCGGGCCGCGACGGCCACCACCTCGCCGCCCGGGGTGGAGGCCACCGCGCGGGCCAGGGCCGGGGCGATCGACCCCGCGCCGAGCAGCCCCCAGCGCACCGGGCGGTCGACGATGGGTGCGTATGCCGTGCTCACCCTCCCACCGTAGTCTCGCCGCATGGAGCGCGCACTGGTCTTCGTCCGCGGTCGGGTGCAGGGCGTCGGCTTCCGGTGGTGGACCCGCGCCCGGGCCCTGGAGCTGGGCCTCGTCGGGCACGCCCGGAACCTGCCCGACGGACGCGTCGAGGTGCTCGCGCAGGGTGACGGGGCGGCCGTCGAGGCGCTGCTCGACCTGCTGCGGGAGGACCCGTCGACGCGCTCCCGGCCCGGCCGGGTGGACGCGGTCGTGGTCCAGCGGCACGAGCCGCGCCCCGGCATCACCGGCTTCGTCGAGCGCTGACCGGGCCGCGGCGGGACGGCGCCGCGTGCGGGGGAACGGCATACCTCGCGGGTAGTGTGGCGCCCACCACCACCGCCGCCGACCGTGAGAAGCCCGCCCGCGTGTACGTCAAGAGCCTGACCCTCAAGGGGTTCAAGTCGTTCGCCTCCGCGACGACCCTGCGCCTGGAGCCCGGCATCACCTGCATCGTGGGGCCCAACGGCTCGGGCAAGTCCAACGTCGTCGACGCCCTCGCCTGGGTGATGGGGGAGCAGGGGGCCAAGAGCCTGCGCGGCGGCAAGATGGAGGACGTCATCTTCGCCGGGACCTCCGGGCGGCCGCCGCTGGGCCGCGCCGAGGTGTCGATGACGATCGACAACACCGACGGTGCGCTGCCGATCGACTACTCCGAGGTGACGATCACCCGGACGATGTTCCGCTCCGGAGGCTCCGAGTACGCCATCAACGGCACCGGCTGCCGGCTGCTGGACGTCCAGGAGCTGCTCTCCGACTCCGGCATCGGCCGGGAGATGCACGTCATCGTCGGGCAGGGCCAGCTGGACGCGGTGCTGCGTGCGACGCCGGAGGAGCGGCGCGGCTTCATCGAGGAGGCGGCCGGCGTCCTCAAGCACCGCAAGCGCAAGGAGCGCGCGCTGCGCAAGCTGGAGACGATGGAGGGCAACCTCACCCGGCTGACCGACCTGGTCACCGAGATCCGCCGCCAGCTGGGACCGCTCGGGCGCCAGGCCGAGACCGCGCGGCGCGCGGCGACCATCCAGGCCGAGGTGCGCGACGCCCGCCTGCGCATCCTGGCCGACGACCTCGTCCAGCTCACCAGCAGCCTGGAGCAGGAGATCGCCGACGAGCAGGCGCTGGTCCGCCGGCGCGCCGCGGTCCAGGAGGCCGTCGAGGCCGCCGACCGCACGGTCGTCGAGCTCGAGGCGGAGCGGGCCGAGGCCAGTCCCGCGCTGACCGAGGTCCAGGACCGGTGGTACTCCCTGTCCTCCTCCCTGGAGCGGCTGCGCGCGCTGCGCGACCTGTCCGCCGAGCGGGTGCGCCTGCTCGGCGCCGAGGAGGAGGAGCTGCGCGGCCAGGAGCGCGGGGGCGGTCCCGGCGGGGGTCGCGACCCCGAGCAGCTGCGCGCCCAGGCGGAGCAGGTGCGCGCCGAGGAGAGCGCGCTGCTCGCCCGCGTCGCCGACCTCACCCGCGCGCTGGAGGAGGCGGAGGAGGAGCGGGCGGCGGCCGAGTCCGCCCACGCCGAGGAGCAGTCCCGCCTGCAGCGCCTGGCCCGGGCCGCCGCCGACCGCCGCGAGGGCCTGGCCCGGCTGGCCGGCCAGGTCGCGGCCAAGCGCTCCCGGATCGAGGCCGGGGAGGGCGAGATCGAGCGCCTGCGCGCCGCCGCCGCCTCGGTCAGCGAGCGCGCCAGCACCGCCGAGCGGGACTTCGCCGCGCTCGAGGGCACCGTGCTTGACGTCGAGGACGGCGAGGAGGGCCTGGACGCCGAGCACGAGGCGGCCGAGGCGGCACGTGCGGCCGCCGAGGAGGAGGTGGCCGTGCTGACCGAGGAGCTGCGGGACGCGCAGGCCGAGCAGGCCACCCTCCAGGCGCGCGTCGAGGCGCTCTCGCTCAGCCTGCGGCGCACCGACGGGGCGAGCGCACTGCTCGGCGCCGACGGGGTGGACGGGGTGCGCGGCACGCTGACCAGCCAGGTGCACGTGGAGCCGGGCCGGGAGGCCGCGGTCGCTGCCGCCCTCGGGTGGGCCGGGGAGGCCCTCGTCGTCGACGGGCTCGGACCCGCGCGCCGCGCGCTGGGATGGCTGCGCCAGGAGGACCAGGGCCGGGCCGGGCTGCTCGTGCCGGACTCGGCTCCCGAGGTCGACCGCTCGGGCTGGCCGACGCTGCCCGGGTATGCCGTGTGGGCCGCCGACGCGGTCGCCGCCGACGACGCCGGTCTCGCGCGCGCCCTGACCGGGCTGCTCGCCCGCGTCGCCGTCGTCGGGTCCGAGGAGGACGCGGTCCGCCTCGTCCAGGAGGTGGAGGGCGTCACGGTCGTCACGGACGATGGCGACGTCTACGGGCCCGGCTGGGCGCGTGGCGGCTCGAGCGCGGCGCCCAGCCTGCTGGAGCTGCAGTCCGCCCTGGAGGAGGCCCGCGCGGGCGCCGAGGCGGCCGCGGCGCGTGCCGAGCGGACCACCTTCGCGCTGCGGGGCGCGCGCGAGCGGCTGGCGCAGGCCGAGCGGC
>QEUR01000154.1 GCA_003577095.1 Acidobacteriota bacterium | reverse complement strand
TCCTCTGGGCCGCCCAGGAGAAGAAGAACCGGGCTCGCGCCGACGAGCTGCTCGAGCGGTTCCGCCTGACCCACATGCGCGACGAGTTCGCCGGCACCATGTCCGGCGGCCAGCGCAAGCTCCTCGAGATGGCTCGCGCCATGATGGTCGACCCCTCGCTGCTGATGCTCGACGAGCCGATGGCGGGCGTGAACCCCGCGCTGACCCAGTCCTTGCTCGGGCACATCCAGGCCCTGCGCGACGACGGTGTCTCGATCGTCCTGGTCGAGCACGACATGGACGTCATCATGTCGATCAGCGACTGGGTGGTCTGCTTCGCCGAGGGCAGGGTGATCGCCGAGGGGCGCCCGGACGACATCCGACGGGACCGGGCGGTCATCGACGCCTATCTGGGCACCCGACGCAGCCTGCCCGAGGCACCCAAGGAGGACGAGGCATGAACGACCACACGCCACTGCTGAGCTCCGTGGAGCTGGTCTCCGGATACCTGCCCGAGGTCAACATCCTCAACGGGTGCAACGTCTACGTGGACCGCGGCGAGCTGGTCGGGATCATCGGCCCGAACGGCGCCGGGAAGTCGACCCTCATCAAGACGATGTTCGGCCTGGTCCCCGTCCGCTCGGGGCAGGTGCTGCTCGGCGACCGGGACATCACGGGGCGCGCCGCGCACCTCCTCGTGGGGGACGGGCTCGGCTATGTCCCGCAGAACAACAACGTCTTCCCGTCCCTGACCATCGAGGAGAACCTCGAGATGGGCATGTACGTCCGGCCCAAGGAGTTCGACACCCGCTTCCGCGCGGTGGCCGAGCTCTTCCCGCTGCTGGCCGACCGGCGCGCCCAGCGGGCCGGGTCCCTGTCCGGTGGTGAGCGCCAGGTCGTGGCGATGGGCCGGGCGCTCATGACCGACCCGACCGTGCTCTTCCTGGACGAGCCCTCGGCGGGGCTGTCGCCGCTCATGCAGGACATCGTCTTCGAGGCGGTCTCCACGATCAACGGGTCCGGCGTGTCCATCCTCATGGTCGAGCAGAACGCGCGCCAGTGCCTGGACATCTCCGACCGGGCCTACGTGCTGGACCAGGGGCGCGACGCCTACACCGGCACCGGCGAGGAGCTGGCCAACGACCCGAAGGTCATCGAGCTCTACCTCGGCACCCTGGCCCACATCGACGACTGACCGGCGCCGCGCCGGGCGCGGGGGAGCGGTACGGCGTGCACGTGCCACTCCGGTGAGTGGGTCGCGCACGCGGGGGACGCGACGGAGCAGCGTGTTGCGTCAGGGCCCGAAGTGGCGGAAGGCCCGCCCCCCGGTCAGGGGGCGGGCCTTCGCCGTGCAGCGCTCTCGCCGGTGTCAGCGGGAGTCGGCAGCAGGGTTGGACTCGACGGTGTCCAGCGTCTCGAACTTGCCCTCGTCGTCGAAGCCGTAGACCTCGATGGAGGCGCGACCGGGCTCACCGACGTCGGTGAAGTCCAGCGGGCCGCTGACGCCCTGGTAGTCGATGTCCTCGCCGTCCTCGAGCAGGCCCTTGCACTCCTCGTAGGAGGTGCACTCGGTCCCTTCCTTGGTGACGTCGACGACGGCGTCCTTGAACTCCTCCGCGTCCGCCGAGCCGGCGGCCTCGGCGGCCAGCGCGATGGTGACCGCGCAGTCGTAGACCTGCGGCGCGAACTGGGTGTTGTCACCCAGCTCGGGGGCGAACTTGGCGAGGGAGGCCAGGAAGTCCTCGTTGGCCGCCGACGCCGGCGCGGTGCCCTTCATGCCGGCCAGGACGCTCGGGTCGGACTCGTTGACCAGCTTGCCCAGGTCGGGGTTGCGCAGACCGTCCGCGCCGTAGAAGCCCATGTCGGCCGGCGTGAGCCCGGCCTCGATGAGGCCCTGCATGATCTGCACGCCCTCCTCGAAGGCCACGATGACCACGGCGTCGGCGTTCGCGGAGACCACGGACTGGACGACCGAGTCGTACTGCTGGGCCAGCGGGTCGTAGGTCTCGTTGATCGCCACGGTCGCACCGGCGTTCTCGAGGGCCTCGGCCGTCGCGTTGGCCAGACCGCGACCGTAGTCGTCAGCACGGGCGACGATGGCCACGTTGGTCCAGCCGTCGTTGATGATCGTGTTGGCCAGGACCGGGCCCTGAAGGGCGTCCGAGGGAGCCGTCCGGATGTAGAGGCCGTTGTCGTCGTAGTCGGTGAAGGTCGGCGCCGTGTTGGAGCCCGAGCACTGCATGACCCCGGCACCCGTGATGCGGTCGATGATGTCGAGCGAGCGTCCGGAGGCGGCGGCGCCGATGATCGCGCTGACGCCCTGTCCGAGGATCCGGTCCGCCGACGCCTGGGCGATCGTGGCCTGGTCGCCCTCGTCACCGCCGACCGGTGCCGGGACGTCGGAGCCCAGCACACCGCCCGCGTCGTTGATGTCCTTGATCGCCAGCTCCAGCGACTTGACCTGGGGCGGGCCCAGGTAGGCGAGCGCGCCGGTCTCGGGGAGGATGTAGCCGAAGGTGAAGGACTCCGGCGTCGCGGCCTCCGTGCCGGCCGCCTCGGTGTCCTCGGCGGTCTCGGTGGCGCCGGTGTCGGCAGGCTGGGTCTGCTCGGTGGTGGTGTCCTCGGGCTCGTCGCCCCCGGACCCGCAGGCCGCCAGCAGCGCGACGGCCGACAGGGCGGCCACCGCCTTGAGGTGGGTCTTCCTGAACATCGTTGTCCTCTCGAACGTGTGGCCCGGTGCACGGGCGTGTACAGGCCCGCGTCACGGGCTGGATGTGCGCCACCCTAGTCCTGGAAGTGGCGCTTGTGGAGAACTGTGACCGTACTGTGACCAGCGAGTTGTCAGGACGACGCCGGCCCGGCCTCACCCGGGCCGGCGCGCGACGAGGACGACGGTGCCGGGGAGCAGCTCGCCCCGCAGCCGGCTCCAGCCGCCCCACTCGTGCCTGGCGCCCGCCGGCCACTCCGGCTCGACGAGGTCCACCAGCTGCAGGCCGGCCCCGACGACGGCCCGCACGAGGTCCCCGACGGTGCGGTGGTGCTCGGAGTAGAGGACCTCCCCGGCGGCGCTCTCCTCGACGTAGGCCCGGCGGTCGAAGTAGGAGTGCGTCACCGTCAGGCCGGCCTGCCCCGGGACGTCCGGGAAGGCCCAGCGGAAGGGGTGGGACAGAGAGAACACGGCCCGGCCACCCGGGCGCAGCACGCGCGCCCACTCGCGCAGCGCCCCCGCGGCGTCGGGCACGAAGGAGAGCACGCCGTGCGCGGTGAGGACCAGGTCGAAGGCCGCGTCCGCGAACGGCAGCCGGGCGCCGTCGCACTGGACGTAGGAGGGGTGGGCGGCGGACGGCATACCCCCGTCCACGCGGAGCGCCACCCGCAGCATGCCGGCGGAGACGTCGGTCGAGACCACGCGCGCGCCCCGCCCGGCCGCCCACCGGCCGCCCTGGGCCGCACCCGCGCCCACCTCGAGGACGTCGAGCCCGGCGACCTCGCCCAGCAGGCCCAGGTCGGCCTCCGTCCAGCCCTCCGGCCCCCAGACGAGCTCGGCGTCGCGCAGGAAGGCGCCGTGCTCGGCGTAGTAGTCCTCCGCCTCGGCGTCCCACCAGCGACGTCCGGCCCGGACCGCGTCGTCGTGGCCCACGGCGCGACGGCTGACGCGGTCGGGGGAGGGCGGCTCGCTCACCCGGGCAGTGTGCCAGGTCGGCACCGGCTTTGACCTGCGCTCGCGCGGTCGTTAGGCTGGTGGGGCGCGTCGCGTGCGCTCATGCGTGCCCGTGCACAGATCGACAAGCACAGATCAACAGCACAGATCCACACCGCCCATCTTCAACCTGTCCACAATCGGAGTCCCTACTACATGACTGCAACCACGGCCGACAAGGCCATCTCCCAGATCGCTGTCAACGACATCGGGTCTGAGGAGGAGCTGCTCGCAGCGATCGACGCAACGATCAAGAACTTCAACGACGGCGACATTGTCGAGGGTGTCATCGTCAAGGTCGACCGGGACGAGGTCCTGCTCGACATCGGCTACAAGACCGAGGGCGTCATCCCCTCGCGCGAGCTGGCGATCAAGCACGACGTCGACCCCTCCGAGGTCGTCAACGTCGGCGACGAGGTCGAGGCCCTGGTCCTCCAGAAGGAGGACAAGGAGGGCCGCCTGATCCTGTCCAAGAAGCGCGCCCAGTACGAGCGCGCGTGGGGCTCCATCGAGAAGATCAAGGAGGAGGACGGCGTCGTCACCGGCACCGTCATCGAGGTCGTCAAGGGCGGCCTCATCCTCGACATCGGCCTGCGCGGCTTCCTCCCGGCCTCCCTGGTGGAGATGCGCCGCGTCCGCGACCTGCAGCCCTACGTCGGCAAGCAGATCGAGGCCAAGATCATCGAGCTGGACAAGAACCGCAACAACGTGGTCCTCTCCCGCCGCGCCTGGCTGGAGCAGACCCAGTCCGAGGTCCGCACCACCTTCCTCAAGGAGCTGCAGAAGGGCCAGGTCCGCACCGGGGTCGTCAGCAGCATCGTCAACTTCGGCGCCTTCGTCGACCTCGGCGGCGGCGTGGACGGCCTCGTGCACGTCTCCGAGCTGTCCTGGAAGCACATCGACCACCCGGGCGAGGTCGTCGAGGTGGGCGACGAGGTCACCGTCGAGGTGCTCGACGTCGACATGGACCGCGAGCGCGTCTCCCTGTCCCTGAAGGCCACCCTCGAGGACCCGTGGCAGGTCTTCGCCCGCACCCACGCCATCGGCCAGGTCGTGCCGGGCAAGGTCACCAAGCTCGTCCCCTTCGGCGCGTTCGTGCGTGTCGAGGACGGCATCGAGGGCCTGGTGCACATCTCCGAGCTGGCCGAGCGCCACGTGGAGCTGCCCGAGCAGATCGTCACCGTCGGTGCCGAGGTGTTCGTCAAGGTCATCGACATCGACCTGGAGCGTCGCCGCATCTCGCTGTCGCTCAAGCAGGCCAACGAGGCGGTCACCGCCGAGTTCGACCCGACCCTCTACGGCATGGCCGCGGAGTACGACGAGCAGGGCAACTACAAGTACCCCGAGGGCTTCGACCCGGAGACCAACGAGTGGCTCGAGGGCTTCGAGGCCCAGCGCGAGCAGTGGGAGAAGGAGTACGCCGACGCCCACGCCCGCTGGGAGGCCCACAAGGCCCAGGTCGAGGCGGCCACCGAGGCCGACGCCGAGGCCGGCGTGCAGGTCGCCCCGGCGTCCGCGTCCTACTCCTCGGAGTCCGACGACGAGGCCGGCGGCACGCTCGCCTCGGACGAGGCGCTCGCCGCGCTGCGCGAGAAGCTCACCGGCAACTGAGGCACCGCCCCTGACGGGGCAGCCGTCCAGGGCCCGGTCCCCACGGGGGCCGGGCCCTGGCCTGTGCCCGGCGCCCCCAGGAGCGGTCGCTATGGTCGAAGGGTGCCCCTCACGCTGAGCGACGCCCG
Source organism: Acidobacteriota bacterium (assembly GCA_003577095.1). GTDB lineage: Bacteria > Actinomycetota > Actinomycetes > Actinomycetales > Dermatophilaceae > Ornithinicoccus. Next base: position 2,207 of record QEUR01000154.1, on the reverse strand, counting down.
TGCCCGTGCCGCCACCGTCCGTGACGTCTCCTACCGGCTCCACCTCGACCTGAGCGGCGAGGAGGCCTTCGGCTCCCGCTCGCTCGTGCGCTTCGCCGCCGAGCCCGGGACGAGCACCTTCCTGAACCTCCAGCACGCGCACGAGGTGCGGGTCAGCCTGAACGGGACGGCCCTCGACCCGGGGTGCTACCGCGACGAGCGCGTCCACCTGGACGACCTGGCGGCGGACAACGAGGTCGTCGTCGAGGCCCGGATGCCGTACGTCACCGACGGCGACGGCATGAACCGCTTCGTGGACCCGGCCGACGGGCAGGTCTACCTCGGCTGCTACGGCGGGATGGACGTCGCCCGCAGGGTCTTCGCCTGCTTCGACCAGCCCGACCTCAAGGCGCCGTTCACGGTGAGCGTGACCGGCCGCCCGGGGTGGACCGTGCTGTCCAACGGCACCACCGACGGACCCGACCACGCCGGGACCTGGACGTTCACGCCCACGCCGCCGGTGGCCACATACCTGGTGGCCGTGTGCGCCGGCACCTTCGCCTCCCGCACGTGGGAGCACGCCGGTACCCGGTTCGGCTGGCACTGCCGGGCCTCGCAGGCCGGCGACCTGGACCGCGACCTGCCGCAGCTGCGGTCGGTGACCGAGGCGGCCTTCGACCACTACGCCGGCCGGTTCACCGAGCCCTACGCCTTCGGCGCCTACGACCAGGTCTTCGTGCCGGGGCACAACTGGGGCGCGATGGAGACACCCGGGTGCGTCACCTTCCGCGACGAGCTGCTGCCGCCCGGCGAGACCGACCCGGGGCTCGCCCGCCGCCGCGCGACGACGGTCGCGCACGAGATGGCGCACATGTGGTTCGGCGACCTGGTGACCTTCCGCTGGTGGGAGGACACCTGGCTCAACGAGTCGTTCGCCGACTACATGGGCTTCCTCGTCGGCGGGCTGGCGCTGCCGGGCGTCGACGCGTTCGCCGAGTTCGACATCTCCCGCAAGGCGGGAGGCTACGCGGCGGACGCCCGACCGAGCTCCCATCCCGTGGCGCCCCGGCCGGAGGACGTGCCGGACGTCGACACCGCCTTCAACAACTTCGACCCGATCTCCTACGCCAAGGGCAACTCCTGCCTGCGCCAGCTGGCGTTCTGGCTGGGGGAGGAGACCTTCTTCCGCGGCGTGGACCGGCACCTGACCCGGCACCGGTTCGGCACGGCCACCCTGGACGACCTCGTCGGCACGCTGCAGTCGGTGACCGACCGGGACGTGACCGGCTGGGCGGAGGCGTGGCTGCGCACCACCGGGCACGACATCCTGCGCGTCGTGCGCGGGGAGGGGACGGGTATGCCGTCGCTCCGGCGGGAGGGCACGCGTCCCCACCGGCTGAGGGTGAGCGGCTACGACCGGTCCGGCGACCGGCTGGTGCCCGCGTGGGAGCGGGTCGTCGACCTCGGCGCCGACGACGTGCCGCTGCCCGCCGCCGACCTGGTGGTGCCCAACAGCAGCGGGGACACCTTCGCCGCCGTCGCCCTCGACCCGGGCAGCAGCGACCTGGTCCACGAGCTGCTGGCGGCCGTGCCGGACGACCACCCGCGCACGATCCTGTGGGCCACGCTCCTCGACGACACCGCCGCGGCGCGGCTGCCGGTCGCCGCCCTCGTGGGCCTGGTCGAGCGGCACCTTCCGCTCGAGGGCTCCGCCGTCGTCGTCGAGCACGTGCTGACGCGGGCCGCCGCCGCGGTGCGCTCGTGGGCGGAGCCGGCCGACGTGCCGGGCCTGCTGGAGCGGCTCGCCGGCGTGGCGGTGGCCATGGTCGAGGGCGATCATCCGGACGGCGCGGCGCAGAGCCTCGTCGGCACCGTGGTCGCGACCAGCCGGGACCGTGCGCTGCTCGGCAGGTGGCTGGCCGACGGCTCGCCCCGGGGCCGGCTCACGCCCGTCCACCGCTGGGACGCGATCGTCCGGCTGGCCGGGCTGGGCGAGGACGTGGACGCGCTCGTCGCCGAGGAGCTGCGCAGGGACGGCTCGAGCGCCGGGCGGCTTGCCGCCCTGAGCGCGGGCGCGGCCGCCCCCGACCCGTCGGCGAAGGCGGCGGCGCTGGAGCGGTTCCTCGCGGAGGGCACGTCCAACCGTGAGCTGGGCGCACTCGCGCGAGGGCTGTGGTCCGCCGACCAGCGCGACCTCGTGGACCCGCTCGTGACGGCATACCTCGACC
>QEUR01000153.1 GCA_003577095.1 Acidobacteriota bacterium | reverse complement strand
CCGCTCGCCTTCCAGGGCCTCGTCTACCCGATGCTCGACGACCGCACGGCGCTGCGCGCCGACCACGGCACGCGCGGCGCCGTCGCCTGGGGCCCGCAGAAGAACCGGGACGCCTGGGGGTGGTACCTCGGTCGTCCGGTCGGCCCCGACGAGGACCGCCCGTATGCCGTGCCCGCCCGCCGCGAAGACCTCACCGGCCTGGCGCCGGCGTGGGTCGGGGTCGGCGACGCCGACCTGTTCCACGACGAGGACCTCGAGTACGCCCGGCGGCTGGAGGAGGCCGGGGTCCCGGTCGAGCTCGACGTCGTCCCGGGCATGCCGCACGCCGCCGACATGGTCCCGGGCATCGTCCCGGCCGCGGCCTTCCGCGACCGGTTCGTCGCCTGGCTCGCGCGTCAGCTGGCGTAGAGCTCCAGCTCGCCGCCGATCCGGTCGGCCCTGCCGCGCCCTGTCCGGGTGCTCTTGACAGATGGGCGGAGGCGGAGGATTCTAAAAAATATAAACACTCTGTTTAGAAGGAGGAGAGCGAGATGGCCAGCACGTCGCAGGAGGTACCGGTCCACCGGGACGTGGACACCGACGCGCACGGGTGGACGGGAGCGGTGCGGCGGGACCCCGCCTACGCCGCCTTCTGGCTGCTGCGGGTCGGGTTCGTCGTCCTGCCCCTGTGGATGGGCGTCGACAAGTTCTTCAACGGTCTGACCGACTGGCCGGACTACCTGGCGCCCTGGATCGTCGGGCTGCTGCCGTTCTCGGCGCAGACCGCCATGTACGTGGTCGGCGTGGTCGAGATCGTCGCCGGCGTCGCGGTGGCGGTCAAGCCGCGCTACGCCGCCTACGTGGTCGCGCTCTGGTTGGCCGGCATCATCGTCAACCTGCTGACCTGGTCCGGCTTCTACGACGTGGCCCTGCGCGACCTGGGGCTGCTGGTGGCGGCGCTGTCGCTAGCCCTGCTGGCGCGCGCCTACGACCCGCCCCTCCGGCGCGCGCACGCCGGGCACGAGGCCGCCGGAAGGGCCGCGTGAGCGACGACGACCCGCAAGCCGCCGACGTCGGGGTGACCGACGTCGGCGCCGCGGTGCGCGAGGTCGTGCGGGCGGTGCCGGCCGGCGCAGTGGTGACCTACGGCGACGTCGCGGCCGCCGTAGGCATCGGCCCGCGCCAGGCCGGCCGCCTGGTCGGCCGGCTGTCCGCGGAGATCCCCTGGTGGCGCGTCGTGCGCGCCGACGGCTCGGTGGCCACCTGCCACGACGGGACCGCGGCGGAGCTGCTGGCGGCCGAGGGTGTCGCGGTGCGCGGGGTGCGCGTGGACCTCGCCCGCCACCGCGACGCGCGCCGACCGCTCTGACCGGTCGGCGCGCGGACGCGCAATCCGGTTGCGCGGCGCCATACCCTGCCTCCTGTGAGCACCGATCCCGTCGTGGCGACGGCATACGCGGACCTGGGCGACGACGAGCAGGCGGAGGCGCTGCGCCCGGTCGCCGTGGCGGCCGCGGAGGAGTTCGGCCTCGACGTGGTGCGCCTGGAGGTCCTGCTCCACTCCTACAACACGACCTTCGACGTCGGGACCGCCGACGGCGGCCGCTACGCGATGCGGGTCAACACCAACTCCCAGAGCACCGGGCCCGAGGTCCTCGCCCAGCAGGCGTGGCAGCTGGCGATCGCCGCCGAGACGCCGGTGACCGTGCCGGTCCCGCGGGTGACGCGCGACGGCGACTGGTGCGCGCGCCGCTTCTCGCAGGCGCTCGGCCGTGAGGTGCTCGTCACCTGCGCCTCCTGGCTCGAGGGTGACGACGTGGGCGAGCCCGACCCGGACCAGGCGCACGCGCTGGGGCGGGCGATGGCCCACCTGCACATCCACGCGGCGCGGTGGGTGATGCCCCGGGGCGGCACGATGCCCGTCTTCGACGACCCCCTCTTCGGCGACGAGGACCGGCTCACCGGCGCCCCGGGGCTCGACGAGGAGCAGCACGAGGTGCTGCGGCGCGCCCACGAGCGGGCGGTCGACGCCTTCGGCCACACCGTCTCCGCCGGCCCGCTCGTGCCGCTGCACGCGGACCTGCACGGCGGCAACCTGAAGTGGCACGAGGGCCGGCTGGCGGTCTTCGACTTCGACGACTGCGGCATCGGGGCGCCGGCGCTGGACCTGGCGATCAGCACCTTCTACCTGCGCGGCGACGGCTCGGACGCCGTGGAGTCCGCGCTGCGGGCCGGCTACGCGGAGGTTGCCCCTCTGCCGGATGTCGGCCCCGAGGCGTTCGAGGCCCTCGTCGCCTCCCGCCAGCTGCTCCTCGGCAACGACCTGCTCGGGAGCACCACCGCCGGGCTGCGGGAGCGGTCCGGGGACTACCTGGTTACCACCGTCGACCGGCTGCGCCACTGGCTGGAGACCGGGCGCTTCACCCGGGCGCTGCCCGGCGGCTGAGCGGTGCGCGCAGCCCTCAGGGCAGGCGTGCACCCCTCATCAGCGCCGAGCTGTAGACGTTGGTGATCCGCACGCCGTCCAGCCAGCCGGTGAGCCGCCGCGCCTCCCGGTCCAGCGTGTCGCGCGCGCCCGCACCCAGGTCCGCCCTCGGCGCCGGCACCACGCGCACCGCCCCCTCCTCGTCCTGCACCCAGGCGCCGACGACCCGGCCGTCCCACCACGCGGTGGTGCCGCCGTTGCCGTTGCTGTCGAACAGGTATGCCGTGTGCCCCGGGTCCAGGTAGAAGTCCCGCTGCTTCCACCCCATGGTCGTCGGGTCGAGGGTGGGCAGCAGGGCGGCCCACGGCTCGACCGGCGCCACCGGGTCGAGGTCGTCCGGCAGCAGCCACCCGGTGGCGCCCCCGTCGAGGGAGACCGCGACGGCTCCGACGTCGGCGAGCGCCGCCCGGGCCGCGCCCTTGGTCGAGCCGAGCCACCACTGCAGGTCCTCGAGCGTGCCCGGCCCGAAGGTGCGCAGCCAGCGGCGCACCAGCACGGCATACCCCTCCTCGGCGGCGAGCGGCGACACCTGCTCGCCGAGCCAGTCGCTCATCAGCGTCCACGTCGGGCGGGAGAGGCGCCAGTGGCCGGCGTTCGGGCCTCGGGTGAGGCGGCCCTCGGCGCCGAGGGTGGTCAGCACGCGCGGTGCGAGGTGGCTGGTGCCGCCGTACCTCTTGTCCAGGTTGGCGGTGACCGTGCCGGTCAGCTCCGGCAGCGCCTCGCGCAGCTCGCGGGCGCTCATCGGTGCCGCGCCGGCGAGCCGGCGCAGGACCGCGGCGCAGGCCGCCTCCAGCCACGCCGGCCCGTCGTCGGCGACGCCGTGCCGCTCCGCGGCCCTGGCCACCAGCCGCCGCTGCTCGGCGGCCACCCGCGCCGACGCGCTGCCCAGCGCCGCGGGCAGCAGGTCCCGGGGCACGACGAAGAGGGTGCGCCTCATCGCCAGCTGCTTGAGCACCGACCGCTCCTCGTAGAGCGCGCGGTCGACGTCGGCCGCGGTCGGCCCGTCGGTGCGGGCGTGCACGGCCAGGTGCACGGTCGCCGCCTCGGTGGCGTGCAGGACGGTCATCGCCCGCGTCGCCGCCAGCGTGTCCGTGACCCGGTGGTCGGGGTGCAGGGCGTGCCGCACGGCCAGCCGGGCACGGCGCTCGCGGTCGTCGACGTGGCGGACCGGGGAGGGCGTCGCCGCGCGGCCAGCGGTCACGCGCCGTCCCGGCGCTCGCGGCGACCGACCGCGAGGAAGACGCCGTAGGGCCGGCCGTCGCGCTCGATCACGGTGCAGTCCTGCACCGTCACGTCGACGAGGCCGGCCCGGCCCATCGCCGCGGACAGGTCCGCCCGCTCGAAGCCGTGGTGCCCGTCGAAGTCGTGCAGGTGCTCGTGGAAGGACCCGTCCTCGTGGTCCAGGTCGGCCACGCACAGCAGACCGCCGTCGTCGAGCAGCGCCGCGAGGCCGTCGAGCACCCGGGCGAGGTCGCGCACGTGGTGCAGCACCATCGAGGAGACGACGAGGTCGAAGCGCTCCGCCGGCGGGTCGTCGTGCTCGAGGTCGAGCTCCCACACGCGGGCGTCCGACGGCAGGGTGCCGTCGGCGACCTTGCCGGCCAGGACCGCGCGCATCCCCGAGGAGCTGTCCGCGAGCGTGACGGCGAGCCCGTCGAGCCGGGCCAGCAGCCCCTGGGCGACCAGCCCGGTGCCGGCGCCGTACTCCAGCAGCCGCGTCCGTCCGCCCGGCGGGACCGCGGCGGCGACGGCCCTGGCCACGTCGTCGGCCTGCCGTCGCTTGTCGGGGTCCTCGTCCCAGGTCGCGGCCCGGTCGCCCAAGTGCTCTGCGCCCATGGCCACAGCCTGCCACGCGCAACCGACGGACCCCGTCGTCCACACCCCCTCCCCGGTGCGGCCCCGCGAGCGCGCCCCCGTGGACGGAGGCGCTGCAGCGTCGGCAGCCGTCCCTAGGTTCGGTGGTGGGAGCGCACAGGCGTGCGCGGGGAGGAGAACCATGCCGCAGGGCCGCTTCCCCTGGGACGAGGGGCACCGACCGGTGCCGTGGCCGCAGCCCAGGCCCGGGGAGTTCCGCGCCTGAGGCGCGGCTATGCCTCGGTCGTCCCCTCGTAGAGGCCGATCGTGTTGCCGTCGGGGTCGGTGAAGGCGGCCCACCAGCTCGTCTCGCTGATCGGCTGCTTCTCCATGGTCACCGTGGCGCCGAGCTCGGTCGCCCGGGCGAGGGCTTCGTCGATCGAGTCGACCTCGACGTAGCTGCGCGGCTGGGTGAAGTCGGCCGAGCGCGGGGCCAGGCCGCCGCCGCTGATCTTGTTGGGTGCCTGCCACATCGGGTAGCCCTCGTAGCCGGGGATCTCCGCGATCTGCCACCCGAACAGGCTGCCGTAGAACTCTGTCGCCCGCGCCGTGTCGCTGACCGGGATGTCGATGTGCGTGATGTCGCCGTGAGGCATGCTCCGTGCCCTCCGTCCGTGGGGCGGGACCGTCCCGTCCTCCCCACGAGCGTGGCACCGCGCACCGACAGACGCACCCCGAGCGCCGGGCGGACGGCGGACCCGGCCATTTCCACCGCGTATGCTGTGGAAATGGTCATGTCGGACGTCGTCTGCCCCGGCCCGGAGCTCGCGACCGCCCGCCGTGCGGGGGAGCGCCGGGCGGACGTCCTGCGCGCGATCACCGGCGCGCGGGAGGGGCTCGGCGTGCGGGCGCTCGCCGAGGCCACCGGCCTGCACGACAACACCGTGCGCTTCCACCTCGAGCGGCTCGTCGCCGAGGGTCTCGTGGAGCGGCGCCAGGGGACCTCGCCCGGCCCCGGCCGGCCTCCGCTGGTCTTCGTCGCGCGCCGCGACCGCGAGGGGGCGGGGCACGACAACTACGAGCTGATCGCCCGCGCGCTGGCCAGGCAGCTCGGGGAGGGGGAGCACGCCGTGGCGACCGCCGAGGCGGCCGGCCGGGCCTGGGGCACCAGCCACGCCGGGGGAGGCGCGGCCGGGCGCGGCGCCGAGGGCCCTGCTACGCCCGGCGGCTGGGAGGAGGGCCTGGACGAGCTGGCGCGGGTGATGGACCGGTGCGGCTTCGCCCCGGAGGTCACCGAGGAGGCGACGGGCGCGACCGTGCGGGTCCACCACTGCCCCTTCGGCAGCCTGGCGCGCGAGGACCGGACCGTGCCCTGCGCCGTCCACCTGGGGCTGATGCGCGGGGTGGCCGAGGCCGCCGGAGGCGGCGTGCGGGTGGAGGGCCTCGAGCCGTTCGTGGCGCCGTCGCTGTGCCTGGCCCACCTGTCGCCCGCGACCGCGGACCGCTGACCCCTGGCGGCTGGGCGGCGGGGACCGCGCGTCGGGGACGGCGGGCTCAGGCCTGCGGCGGGTGCGAGGCGACCAGCGGGGTGTCCACGCCGAGAGCCCCGAGCTTGGCGGCGCCGCCGGGGGAGGCCAGCGGCTCGTCCCGTCCCGGCAGCGTCTCGAAGAAGAAGTCCGCGTTGTCCTGCAGGTAAGGCGTGAACTCGGTCGGCAGGTCGTCCTCGTAGTAGATCGCCTCGACTGGGCACACCGGCTCGCAGGCGCCGCAGTCGACGCACTCGTCGGGGTGGATGTAGAGCGCCCGCTCGCCCTCGTAGATGCAGTCGACGGGGCACTCCTCCACGCACGCGCGGTCCACGACGTCGATGCACGGCTGGGCGATCACGTAGGTCACGGGTGACCTCCTTCGGCAAGACTGGTCGATCAGGGTATTCACGATAGCACTGGTGGAAACATGACGGCCGTGCGCGGAGGAGGGCGCGTCGCCCGAGGCGTTTCGGGTTGCCGACCAGGGCGGGCGCGACCGCATACTCGTCCATGGTCCGTCTCCGCACCGTCTCGCCCGACCAGCCGGGCTGGACCCGGCGCCGCGCCGGCAAGGGCTTCACCTACCTCGACGAGGACGGTCAGCGGCTGCCCGCCGAGGACGCCGAGCGGGTGCGGTCGCTGGCGATCCCGCCCGCCTGGAAGGACGTGTGGATCTGCCCCGCGTCCAACGGCCACATCCAGGCGGTCGGCACCGACGACGCCGGCCGTCGGCAGTACCTCTACCACCCGGCCTGGCGGGAGAAGCAGGACGCGCTGAAGTTCGAGCGCATCGCCGAGGCCTCCCGGCACCTGCCCGCCGCGCGCCGCAGGGTGACGCGCGACCTGCGCCGGGAGGGTATGCCGTGGGAGCGCGCCTGCGCGGCCGCGGTGCGGATGCTCGACCTGGGCTACTTCCGGATCGGCCACGACGTCTACACCGACGTCAACGGATCCTTCGGGCTGACCACGCTGGAGCGGCGGCACGTGCGATCGGTGCGCGGGGGACTGCGCTTCACCTTCGTCGGCAAGGGCGGGGTGGAGCAGCAGCTGACGATCGAGGACGACGACGTCGCGGAGGCGCTGCGCGCCATGCGTCGCCGCCGGACCGGCTCGGACCGGGTGCTGGCGTGGAAGGACGACCGGGGCTGGCACGACCTGGACGCAGACGACGTCAACGACTACCTCGCCGAGCTCTTCGACGGCGAGCTGACCGCCAAGGACTTCCGCACCTGGCACGCGACCGTGCACGCCGCCGTGGCGCTGGCCAGCTCGCCCGAGCCGGGCGACACGAAGGCCTCCCGCCGCCGGGCCGTGCGGGCTGCCGTCGAGGAGGTCTCGCAGTTCCTGGGCAACACCCCGACGATCGCCAGGGGCTCCTACGTCGACCCGCGGGTGCTGGAGCGCTACGAGGAGGGCGAGACGGTGTCGATCCCGGGCGCCGCGCAGGGCCGGCCACCGGCGCGACGGCAGGGGGCGGTCGAGGAGGCGGTGCGCGAGCTGCTGGAGTGAGCGGTCAGTGCGGCGCTCTGTCGGCCGGTGACCGGCGGATCCACGCCGGCAGGCCCCACCACACGGCGCCGAACAGGAGCACGGCGACGGCTCCCGCGGCATACCCCGCGGTGTTCCCCAGCACCACGGTGAAGATGAGCATGATGGCCACCGCCATCGTCAGCCCGAGGGTGAACAGGCCGCACTGGGCGAGCACGTGGGAGACGTGCACCAGGTCCTGCTTGCGGTGCTGGCGGAAGAGCGCGCGGTGCACGCTGACCGGCCCGACGAGCAGCACCGTGGTGACGAACGCCAGCGAGATCGCCACCAGGAAGAGCCCGCGCACGTAGTCGCTCAGCTCCGGGAAGCGCGCCTGGAAGGGCAGCGTCATGAGGAAGCCGGCGAGGATCTGGGTGCCGGTCTGGAGGACGCGCAGCTCTTGCAGCAGGTGCGCCCAGTTCCGGTCTAGTCGTTGCGTAGGGGTTTCGGCACGAGCGTGCCAGTTCCAGGTGTCGTGGTCGGCGCCCGCGGTGG
>QEUR01000152.1 GCA_003577095.1 Acidobacteriota bacterium | reverse complement strand
TGGCGCGTCGGCGGCCCTCGGCGGTGACCGCGTACGTCCAGGCGTCGCGGGCCTGCAGGGTGTCCCCGTCGGCGCCGAGCTCGCCCACGAGCCACTCCTGGCCGGCCCGGTTGGCGTGCACGTACCCTCGTGCCGCCTCCTGCCCCGCCCGCTCCCGGATGCCGGAGAGCACCGTCCCCTGCAGCAGGGTGACCTTCCCGGTCGTTGCCCCCGTCGTCACGGCACCCACGTGCCTGGCCTCGAGGACGCCGACCTGCACGCCGCGCCGCGCGAGGAGGTATGCCGTGGCCAGGCCGGTCAGCCCCGCACCCACCACGACGACGTCGTAGCCCGCGCCGTCGCGCCAGGGACTCGTCGGGGGCAGGTCGAGGGGCACGACGTCGTCGTCCATCCACACCGGGCGCATGGCTCGACCATGGCACCGGCCCGGGCGCGGCGCGAGGCGAAGGCGCCCGGCGGCCGGCTGGACACCGGCGCCGGTCATCGGGTGAGGTGGTCCGGTGACCGACGACACCTCGCTCCGCCACCTCCACCTGCGCGCGGCCGGCACCTCGGTGGTCCTCGAGCTCGCCGACGACCTGCTGCCCGTGGTGCGCCACTGGGGGAAGGACCTCGGGGACCTCACCGGGGCCGACCTCACCGACCTCTCGACGGCGGCCCGCGCCCTGCACGGCGACAGCCCGTTCGACGTCGCGGACCGGGTGACGGTCCTGCCGGAGCACGCGCTCGCCTGGACCGGCCGCCCCGGCGTGGAGGGCTCGCGCTCCGGGAGGGACTGGTCGCCGGCGTTCCGCACGACCGGCCCGCCGGAGACCTCGACCGGGCCGGACGGCACGCAGCGGGTGGTCGTCCGCGCGGGCGACGTCACGGCATACCTGGGCATGGTGCTCGAGCTCGAGCTGCACCCGGGCGGGCTGCTGCGCCTGCGGGCGACCCTGACGAACGAGGGGGAGGAGCCCTACGTCGTCGGGGCGGTGCGGCTCGCGCTGCCCGTCCCCGAGCGCGCGGGCGAGCTGCTCGACCTGACCGGGCGGCACACCTTCGAGCGGATCCCGCAGCGCACGCCCTTCAACGCGGGCGTGCACTCCCGCGAGGTGCGCACCGGCAGGACCGGGCTCGACTCCTACCACCTGATGTGCGCGGGGGAGCCGGGCTTCGGCTTCCGGGACGGGCAGGTGTGGGCGGTGCACCTGGGGTGGAGCGGCAACCAGCAGAGCTACGCCGAGCGGCTCTCCAACGGCGCGCGGCTGCTGGGCTCCGGCGAGGCGCTCGAGCACGGCGAGGTGCGCCTGGCCCGGGGGGACTCCTACCGGACGCCCTGGGTCTACGCCGCGCACGGCACCGGCGTCGACGAGGTCACGGGGCGCTTCCACGCCTGGCTGCGCAGCCGGCCGCACGCTCCCGCGCGACCACGGCCGGTGACCCTGAACACGTGGGAGGCGGTCTACTTCGATCAGTCGCTGGAGCGGCTCACCGCGCTGGCCGACCTGGGCGCGCAGGTCGGGGCCGAGCGGTTCGTCCTCGACGACGGCTGGTTCGCCGGGCGGCGCGACGACACCACGAGCCTGGGGGACTGGGAGGTCTCGCGCGAGGTGTGGCCGGACGGGCTGACCCCGCTCGTCGAGCACGTGCGCGGCCTGGGCATGGAGTTCGGGCTGTGGGTGGAGCCGGAGATGGTCAGCCTCGACTCCGACCTGGCCCGCGCCCACCCGGAATGGCTCTTCAGCGCCGGCGGGCGGCGCGGCCTCGACTCCCGCCAGCAGCAGGTGCTCGACCTGGCGCACCCCGGCGCCTACGCCCACGTGCGCGACCGGCTCGCGGCGCTGCTGGACACCTACGACATCGCCTACCTGAAGTGGGACCACAACCGCTACCTGAACGACGCCGGCCACACGCCCGGGGGAGAGCCGGGCGTGCACGCCCACACGCTCGCCGTCTACCGGCTGATGGACGAGCTGCGCGCGGCCAGCCCCGACCTGGAGATCGAGTCCTGCGCCGGCGGCGGCGGACGGGTCGACCTCGGGGTGCTGGACCGGTGCGTGCGCGTCTGGGCCTCGGACTGCATCGACCCGCTCGAGCGGCAGCAGATCCAGCGGTGGACCTTCGCGCTGGTGCCGCCGGCGTGGGTCGGCACCCACGTCGGCTCGCCGCGCTCGCACACCACCGGGCGGCGCCACGACCTGTCCTTCCGCGCCCAGACGGCGCTGTGGGGGCACATCGGCATCGAGTGGGACCTCACGGCCGCGACGTCGGAGGAGCTGGACGGGCTGGCCCGCTGGGTGGCCTTCCACAAGACCCACCGGACGTTGCTCCACACCGGCACCGTCGTCAACGGCGACCACCACGACGACGCGACCTGGGTGCAGGGCGTGGTCGCCCCGGACCGGTCCGAGGCGCTCTACGGCGTGGTCGCGGTGCGCCGGGCCATCTCTGGTCCCGGACGGGTCCGGCTCCCGGGCCTGGCGACCGACCGCCGCTACCGGGTGCACGTCCCGGACCCCGGCGGCGACGTCGGTCCTGCCGTGCCGCCGTGGGCGCGCGAGGGGGTCACCCTGCCCGGGGTGGTGCTCGCCGAGCACGGCCTCCCTATGCTTCCCCTGCTGCCCGAGCACGGGCACCTCGTGCACGCCCAGGAGGTATGACGTGGAGGGCCCGGTCTGGTCGCCGCCCGCCGACGACGCGCGGACAGCGGCCGCGCTGGAGGAGCGCTTCGGCACGCTGGCCGGTGGTGGACCCGACGGGGTCTGGGCCGCGCCGGGGCGGGTCAACGTCATCGGGGAGCACACCGACTACAACGGCGGCTTCGCGCTGCCGATGGCCCTGCCGCACCGGACCTACGCCGCCGTGCGGCGGCGCGGGGACGGACTGCTGCGGCTCGCGTCGGCGCAGCGCGAGGACGCGTGGCAGGGACGCGTCGAGGACGTCCTCCCGCACGGGGTGACCGGCTGGCCCGCCTACGTCGCGGGCGTCGCGGCCGTGCTCGCCGAGCGGGTCGGCGCGGGGGCGGTCGGGATGGACGTCCTCGTCGACGGCCACGTGCCGGTCGGTGCCGGGCTGAGCTCGTCGGCCGCGCTGTCCTGCTCGGTCGCGGTGGCCCTGCGCGACCTGGTCCCGGAGCTGGCCGACCTGCCGGTGGAGGACCTGGTCGCGGCCTGCGTCCGGGCCGAGAACGAGGTCGCCGGCGCGGCCACCGGGGGCATGGACCAGACCGTCTCCCTGCGCGCGGTGGCCGACCACCTGCTCCTCCTCGACGCCCGCGACTTCACCGTCGAGCCCGTCGCCTGGACACTGCCGGGGCACGAGCTCCTCGTCGTCGACACCCGCGCCCACCACTCGCTGGCCGACGGCCAGTACGAGCGCCGCCGCCGCACCTGCGAGGCCGCCGCGGCCGCCCTCGGGCTGGGCAGCCTGCGCGAGCTCTCCGCCGAGGCGCTGGAGGACCGGGGCGTGCAGGCCCTGCTGTCGACGGTCCCGGACGCCCCGGCCCGGGTCCGGCACGTCGTCACCGAGAACGACCGCGTCCTGCAGCTGGTCGCCGCGCTGGGCCGGCGGGACGCGGAGCGGGTCGGCGCGCTGATGACCGCCTCGCACGCGTCCCTGCGCGACGACTACGAGGTCTCCTGCCGCGAGCTCGACGTCGCCGTGGACGCCGCGCTCGAGGCCGGCGCCGAGGGCGCGCGGATGACCGGGGGCGGCTTCGGCGGCTCGGCCGTCGCGCTCGTCCGGCGCGAGGACGTGCCAGCCGTGGCGGCCGCCGTCGCCGCCGCCTTCTCGCGCGCAGGGCTGGCCGGTCCCCGCTTCCTCGAGGCGGCACCGGGCGGTCCGGCCGGGTGGGTGCGCTGAGGCGACGGTCACGCCATACTAAAGAGTCCTTGCGCAAGATGTCTTGAGGATGTAGCCTCGCCGTCATGAGCGACATCCGCATCACCGACCCGGCGCGCATCCGCGCCCTGGCCCACCCGCTCCGCCTGGAGCTGCTGGACCTCCTGCGCGACCGCGGCGAGCTGACCGCCACCGAGTGCGCCGAGGCGGTGGGGGAGTCGGTGGCCAGCTGCTCCTTCCACCTGCGCATGCTGGCCAAGTACGGCTACCTCGAGCGTGCCGGGCGTCGCGGCCGGGAGAAGCCGTGGCGGATCCCGGAGCAGGGCGGCGGCATCGACGCCCGTCCCGACAGCTCGGTCCCGGGGTCGATGCACGCGGTCCAGGAGCTGGCCTCGCTCACGGTCACCCGGGAGGCGGACCGGGTCGGGCGCTTCCTGGCCCAGGCCGCCGACGAGCCGGAGGAGTGGATCCAGGCCACCACGGTGACCACGAGCAGCTTCTGGGCGACCGCCGAGGAGCTGGCCGAGCTCAGCGAGGCGGTCCGGGCCCTGACCGACCGCTTCGAGGGCCGGTCGGCCGACCCCTCTCTCCGGCCGGAGGGCGCCCGCCACTCGCGGCTGTTCGCCACCGTCCACCCCGACCCGCCGGCCCCACGCGGCGCCGGCGACACGGCCGCCGACGGGCCGGGGGAGCGCTGAGATGGCGGCCCCGACCCCGATGACCTCGGCCGGCGCGACCCGCTGGTGGCACCGGCGCCCCCAGGCCTGGGTCCACCCCGGCTTCCGGCGGCTGACGCTGGCGTGGGTCTTCACCAACCTGGCCGACAGCGCGCTCTACCTCATGGTCGCGGTCTGGGTGAAGGAGCTCAGCGGCTCCGACGGTGCCGCCGCGCTCGTCTTCGTCATGCTCGGCCTCCCGGCGCTGGTCGCTCCGCTGCTGGGGCAGCTGGCCGACCGGGTGTCCCGCCGCCGGCTCCTCGTGGGCGCCAACCTCGCGGTGGCCGCCGTCGTCGCCACCCTGTTCCTCGTCGACTCGCCGCGCTGGCTCTGGCTGGTCTACACGGTCATCGTGGTCTACGGGGCGATGGGCTACCTCAACGCCTCGGCCCAGTCCGGGCTCATCCGGGACCTGCTGCCCGACGAGCACCTGGCCTCGGGCAACGGGCTGCTGACCTCCGTCGACCAGGGGCTGCGCCTCGTCTCCCCGGTGCTCGGCACCGGCCTGTACGCGCTCGCCGGCCCGCACGTGGTCGTCGCCGTCACCGGTGTCTGCTTCCTGCTCACCGGGCTGGTGCTGGCCACGGTGCGGGTCGTCGAGTCGCCGCCGGAGACCGCCGAGGAGCGCGGCTCCTTCACCCGGGAGGTCTCGGCCGGCTTCCGCCACCTCGTCCGCACCCCGGTGCTGGGCCGGCTGACCTTCCTGCTCGCCGTGGTCTGCGCCGCCTCCGGCCTGGTCAACGCGGCCGTCTTCCCCGCCCTCGAGCAGGGTATGCGGCTTCCCGCCTCCTCCCTCGGACTCCTCGTCAGCGCGCAGGGCGTCGGGGCGGTGGTCGCCGGCCTGACCGCCGCCGCCGCGATCGGGCGCTGGGGGGAGTCGCGGACCTTCGCGGTCGGCGCGGCCCTGCTCGCGCTCGGCCTGCTGCCGGTCGCCTGGACCAGCGTGCCGCTACTGGTCGTCGGGCTCGTCGCGGGCGGCTTCGGCGTGACCTGGTCGGTGGTGGCCTTCATGGTCATCCGCCAGCGGCTCACGCCACCGCGGCTGCAGGGACGCACCAACGCCGCGGCCAACATGGCGGTCAACCTGCCGCAGACCGGCACCACCGCGGTGGCGGCGGCGCTGCTGGCCGTCGTGGACTACCGGCTGCTGGTCCTGGTCACGGTGGTGCTCACCGCGGTGGCCGCCGCCGGCGCGCTGCGGCGCCGGGCCGAGCCGGAGCCTGCCGACCCCGGTCCCGGCGGCGGGGCCGGTCAGCCGGCGACCACCCCGGCCGCCTGACGCGCGATCTCCCACTCCTCGTTGGTCGGCACGACGAAGGCCGCCACCGAGCTGGACGCGGTCGTGATGCGCGCCTCCCCGCTGGCTGTGGCGTTGGCCTCGGGGTCCAGCTCGACGCCGAAGCCCGCGAGCCGGGTGAGCACCTCGGCCCGCAGCTCGGGGCTGTGCTCGCCGATCCCGGCGGTGAAGGCGAGCGCGTCCAGGCGGCCCAGCACCGCGGCATACCCCCCGACGTAGTGCAGCAGCCGGTGGACCACGACGTCGAAGGCGAGCGAGGCGTCCGCGTCGCCCTGGGCGCGGCGCTCCATGACCTCGCGGAAGTCGGCCGAGCCGGTCAGCCCCAGCAGGCCGCTCTCCTTGGACAGCGCCCTGTCGAAGTCGTCCGGCGTCAGACCGGCCCGGTCCGCCAGGTGTCCGGCGAGGCCCGGGTCGAGGTCGCCGGGGCGGGTGCCCATGACCAGGCCCTCGAGCGGCGTGAGGCCCATCGAGGTCGCCACGCTGCGGCCGCCGTCGACCGCGGTCGCGCTGGCGCCGTTGCCCAGGTGCAGGACCACGATGGCGACGTCCTCGAGCGGGCGTCCGAGCAGGGCGGCGGTCCGCCGCGAGACGTAGGCGTGCGAGGTCCCGTGGAAGCCGTAGCGCCGAACACGGTGCTCCTCGCGCCAGGCCCGCGGCACCGCGTAGGTGGACGCCGACGCCGGCATCGTCTGGTGGAAGGCGGTGTCGAAGACCGCGACCTGCGGCACGTCCGGGAAGGTCTCCCGGGCCACCTCGATGCCCTCGAGGTTGCCCGGGTTGTGCAGGGGGGCGAGGGGGATGAGACGCCGGACCGTCTCGACCACCTCGGCCGTGATGAGCGTGGGCTGGCTGAAGTCCGCGCCGCCGTGGACCACGCGGTGCCCGACCGCCACCAGCTGCACGGCGGCCAGGTCGGGGCCGTGCTCGGCGAACGCGGCGGTGAGCAGCTCCATCGCCCGGGCGTGGTCGGGGACGTCCGACTCGGTCGTGAAGGTCCCGGCCGAGCAGGTGTGCCGTGCCCGCCCGTCGGCCAGCCCGATCCGCTCCACCAGGCCGCTGGCCTCCGAGGTGCCGTCGTCCGGGTCGACGAGCTGGTACTTCAGGGAGGAGGAGCCCGCGTTGACGACGAGGACCCGCCTGGTGCCGGGGTCGGTCATGAGGTTGCGCCCTTCGCCTGGATGCCGGTGATGGCCACGGTGTTGACGATGTCGCGGACGGTGGCGCCGCGGGAGAGGTCGTTGACCGGTGCGTTCAGGCCCTGCAGGACGGGTCCGACCGCGACCGCGCCGGCGCTGCGCTGCACCGCCTTGTAGGTGTTGTTGCCGGTGTTGAGGTCGGGGAAGATCAGGACCGTGGCCCGGCCGGCCACCGCGGAGTCCTTGAGCTTGGTGGCGGCGACGGCGGGGTCGACGGCCGCGTCGTACTGCAGCGGACCCTCGACCGGCAGTCGCGGTGCGCGCTCCCGCACCAGCGCGGTCGCCTCGCGGACCTTGTCGACGTCGGCACCGCTGCCCGAGCCGCCGGTGGAGTAGGACAGCATCGCCACCCTCGGCTCGACGCCGAACTGGGCCGCGGTGGCCGCCGAGGAGACCGCGATGTCCGCCAGCTGCTCCGCGGTCGGGTCGGGGTTGATCGCGCAGTCGCCGTAGACGAGCACGCGGTCGGCCAGGCACATGAAGAAGACGCTGGAGACGACGGAGACGCCGGGGGCGGTCCGGATGACCTCGAGCGCGGGGCGGACGGTGCTGGCGGTGGAGGTGATCGCGCCGGAGACCATGCCGTCGGCGTGGCCGAGATGCACCATGAGCGTGCCGAAGTAGGCCGGGTCGGCGACCACGTCGTGCGCCTGCTCGACGGTGACACCCCTGTGGGCGCGCAGCCGGGCGTACTCCTGCGCGAAGTCGTCCCGGAGCGCGGCGGTCTGGGGGTCGAGCACCGCCGCCGCGTCGAGGTGGAGCCCGAGCGCGGCCGCGCG